>NZ_JAVRCE010000001.1:0-162692 GCF_034530915.1 Nostoc sp. DedQUE09 | reverse complement strand
AGCTAAAAGGTTCAACGATGAAGCTAAAAGGTTCAACGATGAAGCTAAAAGGTTCGACGATGAAGCTAAAAGGTTCAACGATGAAGCTAAAAGGTTCGACGATGAAGCTCAAAGGTTCAACGATGGAGATCAAAGGTTCAAAGTTCAACCTTACAAGCTCAAGTTTCATCCTTATCTCTCTCACTTTCCCCTTGTCTGCAACAAAATGCTTATTACCCTACTTTTCGTCGCTCTACTAGCTTTCTACGTCGCCTGGAATCTCGGAGCAAACGATGTCGCTAATGCGATGGGAACCTCTGTAGGTTCCAAAGCTGTCACCCTCAAACAAGCACTAATAATTGCTGGGGTATTAGAGTTTACGGGTGCTGTATTGTTTGGACATGAGGTAACGGAAACTCTCGCAACGAAAATTGCTAATCCCGCTTTATTCGCAGCTACACCCCAAATATTCGTAACTGGAATGGTAACGGTGCTAATATCCTGTGGTGTGTGGTTGCAAATTGCCACATCACGCGGCTTACCTGTATCGTCTTCTCATGCAGTTGTTGGTGCGATCGCTGGATTTAGTTGGGTAGCTTTGGGAGTAAATGCAATTGATTGGTCATCAATTGGCTTGATTACCATTGGCTGGATTTTAACGCCGTTAATTAGTGGTGCGATCGCTGCTTTATTTTACAGTCAAATCAAGCACTGGATTTTAGATCAACCCAATCAAGTAGTCCAGTTACAAGAATGGATTCCCTGGTTGAGTACTCTCCTGCTAGGTGTCTTCGGCGTGATTGTCTTACCATCGCTGACTGAACCGCTAACCAATTTTGTAATTGAGCAAGTTGGTTTTACAATCCCTGCTTACGACATCCCCCTGTTAACAGGTGCAGTAGCAGCAGTTGGACTCACAATTATTAGCTGGCGACAATTGGGAGATAAGGGAGACAAGGGAGAAATACTCTCCAATCCCGTAGAAAGATTATTTGGTCGATTTCAACTACTAAGTGCTTGCTTTGTCGCCTTTGCTCACGGTTCTAATGATGTGGGAAATGCGATCGCTCCTTTAGCTGCGATCGTTTACATCAATCGCACTGGTAGCGTACCTACTGATGGTATAACTATCCCGCTTTGGATTTTAATTCTTGGTGGTGCTGGTATTGTTGGTGGTTTAGCTGTCTGGGGAAAAAAAGTCATTGCTACCATTGGCGAAAATATTATTGCCTTGCAACCCAGTAGTGGATTTTGTGCCGAACTGGCTACTGCTACCACCATCCTTATCGCTTCTCGGCTAGGTTTACCAGTCTCCACCTCTCACGCTCTCGTCGGTGGTGTAGTTGGTATTGGATTAGTGCAAAATCTCAAATCGATTAAGTTTCAAACACTAAAAGGTATTGCCGCCGCATGGCTAATTACAATCCCTGTGAGTGCTGCCCTTAGCGCTGCCATTTTTAGCATCGCCCAGATTTTATTCTTCTAAGAATTATTAATATTTTCCCAACTTTTCCTCTATTGGAATTTACTCAAAGCAAAACCCAGACTGCAACAACGCCAAAAAAAGCGTACTTTTGCAGAATTGCTGCTCATTCATTAGAATGTTGTGCAGGGGATAACGTAACTTAGAATTTCCACAGAAGGATACTTTAATCCCCATTTAGAGATATAAACTGTCACACCAGTTACATTCCACACAAATTTACAGTTAGTTTCGCAAGTCAGACAATTTGGTGGGGATATCTAGCGACGAGTTACCTACGCAAAAGCATCTCTGAATCTTTGACAATTATTATTGGCAGCAAAACAATAAATATTTATTTGAAATAAGATTTCTTTGGGATCGCCAAGACGAGTGCTACCTCACCAAAATTCCCAATCTAATGGTTAAATACTTATCAATGCTGAAGAGGACACGCTGTAGTAACTTGTGTGGCAAACTTAGATGCTTTGCTAACTTGTGTCTAGTATGACAGAATTACGTTGAAACGCGGAAGTGCTGTTAAAATTTTTAATTTATCTGACAAAATACAGGAAATTAGGATGACCGCCAATCAAGTGTACGGGAAGCAGCTTTATCGTCAAAGTGTTAGAGGTTAGAAGCTAATGGGGCGATTCGAGAAGCAACCAGAAAACCCAAGAGTCAGAGGGGAGCTATCTAGAGCAGCAGAAAATGCTCTTTGGGCTGTAGTTGAAGACTTAGAAAATCTTCAGCAGAATGTCCTCAGAGGCTTGCAGGAAGACGTAAAGCGGCTTCAGTCAGAAAAAAATCGGTTATCTGATGAAATTCAAAGCTTGGTAGAGGAAAAAGAGCATTTACAACAAGTGCGCCAAATCACTGAGCAGCAAGTGTTAATTCGGCAACTCGCAGAAGTTCTGGCAAAGCATATATCTTCACAACTGCAATCCTCTCTGGCAACTTTAGCTAATCAAAGTATCGAGGGCAAATCTTACGAACAAGCCGCGCTGAAGTCTGCTGAAGTAAGCAGCAATGTAGTAGGTGAAATTGGTGAAAAAGTCGAACACATGTTTGACAGTTTGGATGATACCGTTACTATTACCTTTAATTCCTTACAACAGGAACTGAAAAACTATCAAAGTAATCTTTCCCAACAGTTGTCACGGATGTATAGCCAGCAGCAGCAAGGGGAAACGATTTTGGCGGAGTTTGTTAACCGCCTGCATGGAGAACTAGAAAAAACTATAGAAGAAACTACACGCAAATCAGCAACAGCAGGTATACCGACTGTTTTGCAGTTTACGGAGCCACAAAAAAACAGTTCTGTTGATACATCCTTGCCAGAGTTTGAGGAAGTAGTAAGAAATTCCCTTGAGCCAATTTCCCCGATCTCCAATAAATTTTCACCAAGGGAAACGACATCAGAGCCGCCGATTATTAAAGAAAACACCGCGAATCCAATTTCTTCTCCCAGCAAGGAGTTATCGGTAAGAGAAATAACATTAGAGCCGCCTATTGTTAAAGAAAGTACCACGAATGCAATTTCTTCTCCTAGCAAGGATTTGTCGGTAAGGGAAACAACATTACAGCCGCCGATTGTTAAAGAAAACGTTGCAAATCCAATTTCTTCTCCCAGCAAGGATTTGTCGCCAAGGGAAACAACATTACAGCCGCCGATTGTTAGAGAAAATACCACGAATCCAATTGCTGTCCCCAGCAAAGACTTGTCGGCAACAGAAACGCCATCAGAACCTACTGCGGCTGTAGTTCCGCCACCAAAGGATAATGCCACCGAGCCAATCTCTGTCCTAAATCAGGAATCGCCGGAAAACGAAACGAAATCAGAGCCTCCGATCGCATCTGTGCTACAGCCGAGAATAATCCGCCCTTCTCTAAAGCTTCCTACTGAACCACTTTCTGTCCGCCGTAAGAACGTATCGCAAAGCAAAGTTGAACCCTCATCGACCACTGCGCCAGAACCGCAGGCAGAAGCAAAACCCACACAATCGCGATCGCCTAATTCTTCTAACTCATCGACACTCAAAATCGGTTTGTTTTTGATCGTCTTATCAGCAGTGGTATCGTCGCTTTACAACGTAGCCATCAAAGTGATTTTCCACGAAGGTTCCCAGATTTTTGGAGTATTAGAGGTAGAACAATTGCTACCGCCGACTTTGGGCAATACTCTGTTAATTTTGACGCTACGGTTTATGGTAGTCGTACCATTAATGGTACTTTTGTCTCCGATATTGCATCCAAGACTGTGGCAAGACTTGGAAACTTTGTCTGCTTCAGTTCGAGGAAATGCCACACCTGCCAATGCAGCTACCAAGCAGATTTTGGTGTTGTCAATTGTGAGTGGGTGCTTTTTGTTTTTATCGCAGGTACTAATCTACATTGCGATCGCTCAAGTCACAACTGGAATGGCGATCGCACTGTTCTTTATCTATCCAATGGTTAGTGGTCTATTTTCGTGGTTTCTGTTCCGCGATCGCCCCACTCTATTCCGCATCGCTGCGATCGCCGCGATTTGCTGCGGTGAATTGTTGGTTTTAGGGGGTTCTCCCAGCATCGGGATCGGTAATACTTCAATGGGAAGCAGCACCGCCATTCTTTCGGGTGTGGCTTTTGCTGCCTACATAATCCTGACGCGAGTCTGTGCTAGCAAACTGCATCCGGTGACTTTTACTTTAATTAACTTCACTACGATGTTGTTATTGAGCTTTATCTGTTTAATGCTACCTTTGCCCAGCAGTTGGAACTTGGTAGTAGTTGACCCCTCGAAAATGCTGGAACTAGTTTTAAGCGCATTTATTTTAGGTGTGCTGACTCTTGCAGGTTATTTGCTCAATAATGTTGGTATTAGTAAATTAGGTGCCTCGCGATCGGCGCTCATCGGTGGTAGCATCCCAGTTTTAACCGTGATTTTCGCTGGGTTAATCATTCAAGAAAATTTGGATATTGTGCAGATTCTGGGAGTGTTATTTGTAACCTTTGGCGCGGCTGCTTTCAGCTTTGAAACAATGCGAAATCAGGTTAAACCCTCTAGTCCCACCAATTAAATGGCGAGTTCAATCAGCTTAAGAGTGATGGAAACTACTTTACCTTCCAATACGGTTCGGTTAAAGGGGAAAGGGGAAAGGGGAAAGGTTTTGAATACATCCTTTACCCTTTACCCCTTACCCTTTCCCCAGACCAGAAGGAAAGTGAAAAATGCTTATCCGAACCGTATTGCTTTACCTTCCATCACTCTCAACATCAATCCTGACGCTAATGCACCCCCTTGTAACTTCTCTAAATCATCTGTGACAAACAAGATCCCCGCCTTCTCAAAGAAGTCGGGGATTTAAATTTTTACGAATGATTTCAGAATGCTGTATAGGTGCAGATAACACTTAATAGCTCGATCAGCAGTAATCAGAATAAATCAATTTGTAATATATTTTTAAGGATTTAGCCTGATACAGGTAGGGAAAACACGTATATGTAAGCAATATGAGTAGTACTGACTCCAGCAATTGAGTACGAGTACTTGCTCACAGAGAAGATTCGTAAGGAGTTAAGACTATTGCAGTACATTTTGGAACTAAGAGATGGAGAAGTCGCAGAAATGTTTAGAGTAACTCGTTTTCTGAAGCCAAACGCACTTTGTTGATATTAGCGGTCGGCCTACCTGTTTTTTCGTAGGGAGGCAAATTAAGTGGGCAAGAATAAACCAACTTATGTTAAGCAATGTAAATTTAATTAAATTGCCTTGTCTGAAGGGCTAAAGCCCTTATCCCTCGGTTTTATTTGTCGCTAATGGGGAAGCCTCCCAGACCGCACTAAGTCACGAAAAATCTTTAATTATTCACACCCACTTACTAATTGTGTTTCGTAAAATGGTATCTTTATTTCTGTCGTTTTATACAAGTAAGCTTAATCTGCGTAGGCATAGCCCACCGTAGGTATCGCCCAGACACCTAGAAAAAGCAGCTTATATCGTACCTTGCTACGGATTATCATCCTTTTATAGCAACAAACTATCTAGGTAATTCAAGTCTATCAAATCTATAAAATAGCGAGGTAAAAACATACTTAAAAGTAGCCAATAAATTAGTTAAATCATGAAAGCTCTAAAATTTTTTCATGAAATAAATATAAATTTATTGCTAAACAATTTCTAAATAATCATAGGATGTAACCCAAAATGTTTTATTATATGTCTGGCTATTAACTAATCTTTCGGTTATTAGCAGGAGCCGCAAAGCCTTATAAATACGCGATTTGGTCGGAAGTCATCGCGGCTTTTTGTGTCCAATAATCATATATAAAATAATAAATAAAACTGGAGTTTAAGAGTAAATATAAAAATATCATCAAACCTTGATTTAAGCAGAATATAAAATATCTAAATACTCATCATTTATAAACTTTAAAATGCACAATTTTATTTCAAAACGAAAAAATAGTGATATGATAATGAACAATATTTGAAAAACAACAGGTATTTTGAAATTGGAATTATTTGCTCTACTTGATGTCTACTATGTTTCCTCAAGCCAACGGCTGATACTGCCGAGACATCACTGGAGGTTGTGAACGGAATGATAGTTTACAACGAGCTGTATAGCTTAACCTCTAAATGTGGTTACACCTGGAAAGCAATTTCTTTTGAGACTATTCCCAATTATTTCTAGTCATTTGTGTACTACAAATAATTCGCCAAAGCTGAAAACAAGCATCTTTTTCTAGTAACAGATATCCCAAATTAACCACGCAAACTAGTTTTTATTCTGAGTCGGCATAGTGCCATAATTAGGTATAAGCAGCTTGACGTTGTTGCTCTTGAAAGATGAAAAAACCAGATAAATAAAGGGCTTTGGAGATCAATTGCAGCATAGTTGACTGTTGGGAGATAAACCGCCGTTAAGCTAGATTTGGTGGTGTCTCTAATTTTCCGGTTAGATGCAGAAACAGTTATAGTCACAACTACCGACTCTGCTTTTGTACCAGGAAATATGCGAAAACGGTAGTTTGCGCTACCACCGATATCATCGTTATCGCATACTAATATAGTTTGAAGTAAAGACAGCTTTCAGCCAGGTGTATACTACCTATTTTCACTCGATTAAAAATTCTGTAAACGTGCTATTCAATTGTCTGTAATATGAGTAACGACATAGATCTGATCAAACGTCTTGACCCCAGTGCGATGGATCAGATCATGCTTTATCTGGCTTTTAGTGCCATGCGGACGAGTGGGCACAGGCATGGGGCATTTTTAGACGCAGCCGCAACAGCAGCAAAGTGTGCAATTTACATGACCTATCTAGAGCAGGGACAAAACCTGCGAATGACAGGGCATTTGCATCACTTAGAGCCAAAACGAGTAAAAATTATTGTAGAAGAAGTCAGACAGGCACTAACAGAAGGCAAACTGTTAAAAATGCTGGGTTCTCAGGAACCTCGCTATTTAATTCAATTGCCTTATGTCTGGCTAGAAAAATATCCTTGGCAACCGGGGCGATCGCGTGTTCCTGGTACTAGTCTGACAAGTGAAGAAAAAAGACAAATTGAGCAGAAACTGCCCAGTAATTTACCTGATGCTCAGTTAGTTAGCTCCTTTGAGTTTCTGGATTTGATCGAGTTTTTACACAAGCGATCGCAAGAAGACTTGCCACCCGAACACCAAATGCCTTTGAGTGAAGCTTTGGGTGAGCATATTAAGCGCCGTCTGCTTTACTCAGGAACGGTAACACGGATTGATTCTCCTTGGGGAATGCCTTTCTACGCGCTTACCCGTCTTTCTTATACCCCAACAGACGATGAAGAACGTACACACATCACCGTGGAAGATACTGCTCGGTATTTCCGCATGATGAAAAATTGGGCAGAACGGCGACGAAATGCCATGCGCTTGCTGGAAGAACTTGATATCCTCCCAGAAAAAATGGATCAGGCTATGGAAGAATTGGATGAAGTTATCCGTGCCTGGGCAGACAAATATCATCAAGACGGTGGTATTGCAGTGGTTTTACAGACGGCTTTTGGTGAAAAAGAAGACTAGTACAGCTAACTGTGCAAACTGTGCAAAATTCTAAATTCTCAAAGCTGAAAAACTGACGTGAGTTCAACTAACCTCTCTCCAACTCCTCTTGGCGTTGGAGAGGAGCATGATAATATTTTTCATTTATTTGAATGCTTACCTGGTAAGTGGACACTTTGGGAACAGTGCTAGGTATGGGAATGCCCATAAGTGACTGAAGTGGTACTGAAGTTTGTCTGAGCTAATAAAGCGTTTGACGGAAGTTGCATTAGTGTAAAATCCGCCTGAAGGTTCGCGTGATATCTTTCTAGTCTGGATAAGACTAGGTGTTGGCATAATCGAGAAGGGCAAAAAGACGGCTTTTTTGGGCGAGGTGCTGAAACTTCTTCAAACTTTCAATGATGATATAGATACAAAAGTAAGAAATATAGTAACTATTATTGCTTCAATTTCAGCTTGTTATGACTTGGGACTAGTGTGACAAAGCGATCGCTTTCTTTACGATCAAACTACCGATAATCTTTTCTTTGACGCAGATGGGATTGGTAAAGCTGCACAAGTTCAAATCGCCTAGTTCTCGAATCAGGCAATGGTGACTAATGTAAATATAGCTGTAAATATAGCGCTTCTTGCTTGAATTCAATACAGACCTAACCCCCAGCCCCTTCCCTGCTAGCATTGGGGAGCAAGATTCAAAGCCTCTCTCCTAAAAAGAGAGATGTTTGGAGAAAAGTCAAAGTGTATTGCTTCCATTCGAGAACCGCTATATTACTGTCATTGCCTAACCAAAGCTATATAGTCAGCAAAGGTAAATTATCCAGTCAGGTTGAGGCATTGTAATATATGAGGCTGGGTTTCGCTGTTGCTCAACCCAACCTACACATTAAAATCGGATGATTTATTTTTTGGTAGTCCCTGAATCAGGTTGACAAATAGCCACTCTATATTCAACCTGTATTTTCAATCAATTACACAAAGCACTGTAATCTAATTAGTGCCCGGTTGGGTTGGAACAACTGGTTGAGTTGGAACAACTGGTTGGGTTGGAAATGGGGTAGTCTCTAAACTTGGACTTGAACCCGCAGGAATTATTGTTGGCGGTGTAGACGAAGATGAAGCACCGATAACACTATCATCAGCACTGATACAAGTATCTAGCGCTTGAGTAGGGGGAAAGTCGATTTGACTACGCAAGCCAACCACACACTGCCCAAAGCGCACAGGTAACAAACTGCGTCCACAGTAATCTAAAACTGCCGGATTAGCTTCTTCCTTAGTACTTAAGCTAACGCCGACTACACAGGTTGCTAACTCTTCAGGACGCCGGGCCTTTCCACAAGAAGAAAGCGCATCTGTCGCAGCAATTTGGGTTTCCTTATCAATTTTCACCACGCAAGCAGCCAAATCTTTTGGACGCAGTGCTGCTGCACAACCTTCTGATGCCGCTTCTGCCTTTACACCTACACTCAGGAGGCGACCTGCACAGACACTATAATCATTCCTGTAGGAGGCAGCAACAGCCACATTAGGCAAGATTGTTAAACATCCAGCGATAGCCAAAACTGGTAATGTTAAAATCCTGGAGGTGGAACTGCCTTGTTTGTTCTTACCTTTGCTAACCACTTTTTTGCTCATTGACATTGCCATTCTCCAAACACCCAAAGTTATGCTAACTCAAATATCTTAAAAATCCTCTGTAATTCAATAATTTCAGAGGTAGTAAAGTGTAGACATAATTAATTATGTCGAAAATTGTGTTAATATAGCTGTTTGAAAGATAAGTAGGCAACGTAAAAAGTATTTCAGAGTAAGAATACTGCGTAAACCAATCTGATGATTGAGTAGTCTACGAAACTAAATAAACACAAAAAACTTATTGGCAGTAGTACGGCGGGGCACGTCGGAATTCAGGCTTGGAAGCCAGTTTGTCGGCTCAACCGACTTAAAGCAACTGGTGTAAAGGAGATGCCTCTACATTGGTAAGATACGTCATACCAATGTAAGCAACTTCAAAAAACCAAGAATCCGCTGATTTATGATCAGTGGAATGTCAAAATGGAATGTTTGGGTAAAGTTTAAACAGGATTAGATTAAGGAAACTCATGTCCCGATATAGAGGGCCCCGCCTCAGAATTGTCCGCCGCTTGGGCGACTTACCAGGATTAACTCGTAAAAGTGCCAGACGCGCTTACCCACCTGGGCAGCATGGCCAGAATCGCAAGAAGCGCTCTGAATATGCTATCCGTCTAGAGGAAAAGCAAAAGCTCCGCTTCAACTACGGTTTGACTGAAAAGCAATTGCTCCGCTATGTGCGAAAAGCCAGACGTGTTACTGGTTCTACCGGACAAGTGCTGCTGCAATTGCTAGAAATGCGCTTGGATAATACCGTTTTCCGCTTGGGTATAGCCCCGACTATCCCAGCCGCTCGTCAACTGGTAAATCACGGTCACGTAACTGTTAACGGTCGTGTCGTAAATATTGCCAGCTACCAATGCCGTCCTGGGGAAACAATTGCAGTCAGAGATCGGGCACAATCACGGAAGTTGGTGGAAGCGAACTTGCAATATCCCGGTTTGGCCAACCTCCCCAGTCATTTGGAGTTTGACAAAAATAAGTTGGTTGGTAAAGTCAACAGCGTTATTGAGCGCGAATGGGTGGCACTACAAGTTAATGAACTACTTGTCGTGGAATACTACTCACGACAAGCGTAATAGTCATTTGTCCTTAGTCATTTGTCCTTAGTTATTTGCAAGGGACAAATGACCAATGACTACCCGCCAATTTGCGACATGGTGCGGGTGTATGTACCTAAATTATTGCCAGAATCACGTTGTTTAAAGTTAATTTCTGGTTTGATTCCAAGTAAATGTCTCACCTGTTCTTGTAATTGAGCGGTGCTGACACCAGAACGCAAAGCAGTTTTTAAATCTATTTGACCAGTTTCATTTAATAAACAGGGACGCAGCCAGCCATCGGCACTCAGGCGCATTCGGTTACAACGATCGCAAAAACATTCTGACATCTGACTAATAAATCCTAGTGTCCCCTTCGCACCAGGAATTTGAAAGACATCGGCAGGGCCAGCACCACGAACTTGTGATTCTGTCAAGCCCCAACGATCGCGAATACGTTCTCGTAAATCGGCTGAAGATACCCAACCGCGATCGCCAAATAAATGCACATTACCAATGGGCATAAATTCAATAAATCGAACGTGCCACTGTTTATCAATTGTCAGGGCGGCTAAATCGAGAACTTCGTGGTCATTAACCCCAGGAATCACCACCACATTCAGCTTCAGGGGGTCGAATCCGACTTGATGGGCAGCTTGAATTCCCTGCCAAACTTGTTGCCAACGAGAACGCCCCTGATTACCAATAATTTGGTCAAAAATGTCGGGATCGAGAGAGTCCAGACTAATATTAATTCGTCGCAGACCAGCATTATAGAGGTTTTGTGCCATCGGAGCCAGCAAAAAACCGTTAGTGGTCATTGAGAGGTCTTGAGTTTGGGGTAAAGTTGCGATTGCACCGACTAAATCCACCACACGCGGACGCAATAAGGGTTCTCCCCCAGTCAAACGAAACCGGGTAAAGCCTACTGGAATAAATACCTCTTGAATTAAAGTGAGTAGTTCCTCATCAGTTAACAGTTGTTGCTTGAGAATATAGTCCAGTTCTACTCCCTCTGGCATACAGTACTGACAACGAAAATTGCAGCGATCGATTAAGCTAATGCGGAGGTAGTCTACCTGGTTCATCGTTTTATTTTTATTCTCTCTGATTAATTAAAGACTTTACAAAAGTGGTTTACTCCTTCCTACTATATTTGTTGTAACTCAAAATACCTTACTCCCCCTTAAGTATGAGTCCACAGATTGTGGCATAATAAGCCGATCGCATCCACTAGTTAGCCATCAATCGTGCAAGATACCGACTCCATCAACGACCTTGCTGCTGCTTTACTACAGCCAGCCGATATCAACTTTGAACTGCCCGATCCAGAAGATGAACAGATTCTAGAGTCAGATTTTCAACAGCAGCTAGAAATAGCTTGGCAGGTATGCGATCGCTTTGATTTGCAAACTGAAATCTGGCGGGGGCGAATTTTACGGGCGATCCGCGACAGAGAAAAAGTGGGTGGTGACGGACGCGGTACTGGCTTTCTCCGATGGCTAAAAGAGCGGGAAATCAGCAAAAGTCAAGCATACTCCTGGATACAACTGGCGAATAGTGCCGATACTCTGATTGAAGACGGTAAACTTGACCCCGGATCTGTGAATAATTTCAGTAAACGGGCATTTGTCGAAACCTCCAAAGCAGTCCCAGAAGTGCAACAGATGGTGAGTGAAGCTGCCCAAAAAGGCGATCGCATCACTAGACGGGAAGTGCGTCAACTCAATGATGAATGGACAGCCATGTCCTCAGATTTATTACCCGAAGCAGTTAAAGAAAAAGCCGCAGATAATACCCTTCCTCCACGCTATATCGCCCCACTGGTGAAGGAAATGGAAAAACTGCCAGAATCGCACCAAAAGTTTATCCAGAAGGAAATAGCTGCTAATCCTGATGTGGATACCCTGAAACAGGTAACTAGCGAAGCGCGTAACTTGGCGAAATATCTCAAAGGTGCGGCTCAAGTTCAGGCGTTAACGCAGGAAAATGTTGATATTGAAACAGCTTTAGAAGAAGCGCAAAGGGTCGGCTGTTTGAGCATTGCTGCTGATTTGGTAAATCAAGCATCGCAAATTGAACAAACGATCGCTAAATTGTACATGACTTGGAAACGGATCGGTAATTTAGCAGATCGATTATATGTAGATACTGGTGCAAGTACACCCAACTTGCGATCGCTCCTCACCTGTTTGGAACCTCTAGGTGGTGAAATCATGGAATTGCAACTTAGCGGTGCGACTGAACACACTGTTCGTTTGCAAATTCAGGAGACGAGTTAGGCAGCAGCGATCGCACTTGGCCGCGAAGTTACGAAATATCGCCATATCTCAAATTTTAATGAGCAGGGCAAGATGGAGCGGTGAGCGAGGAGTTATGGAGCGTTGTCGTGGGTACTTGAGCAACCAGAACTACGTTCCCATTGGCATCTATAATCCAGCCTTGGGCTTCTACAATTTGAGTAGGTTCATTGACAGAATTAACTTTCTGTGATTTTTCTTCTGTGTTTCGCTGCGCCTGAACAACAGCTATTTTCTGAATACCGCCAGCACGATTCTGACTCTCTGGAGGGAGGGCGATCCAATCTGCTAACACAGCATCATCAGCTATCAATGGCTCCGTGGGATCGGCTACTAGTCCTCCACGTCCAGTTGTAATAAATGAATTTCTTGCTATTTTTCCACCAGAACTACAACTAGCAGCGATTTGCTGAGAAACATCAACTAGATTTACGGGTAATTCCACTAATCCTTTACTGGGGTCAGCGTCCGGTGAGTTGATTTGTACAGTGCCATTTAATGAAGGGTCTTGCTGAGAAAATGCGGTAATATCACTGGTTGCAAGCTCACTTGGTTTTAGTTGATCTGGGTCTTTAGTATTTAACAGACTCTCTATATCTGTACGGGTGCGCTGCACAAAACCAAAAATATTCTTAGCAGTGATTGTGATTTTACCACCAGAGCCAGAGAAGGCATTGGCGGTGATATCGCTATTTCCCAAGGTAGAGGCGACAAGAAAGCCATTAGATGCATTGATGAAGATGTTACCACCATCTCCATCACCCTTTGCATTAGTGGTTATTTGACTATTGCGCCGCATCAGTAATAAGTCCCGCACCTGTAGAGAAATATTACCGCCCCGTCCTGACTTAGTGTCAGATGTAAGTTTTCCTTGGTTGTCCAGAAGTATCGAGCGAGCAACTATATTAAGCTCACCTGTTTTCCCTGGATTACTTGTATACCCTAAACTGCTCACACTTATTTCAGAACCGTCCCCAACAATCAATTGCTTTGTAGTAATTGTCACGTTCCCAGCATCTCCAGAACCGAAAGTCGTAGCAAATAAGCCACTGGGATTACCTGTTGCTGAAGTTCCAGTTATCTCTACAGAATCTAAAGCATCCACAGTTAAATTCCCTCCTTTGCCTGTAGCTACTATATATTGTGAGTTTTCTAATCGTTGACTAGACTCTGTTGATATTGTTGCTCCATCTTTAATACTTAACTGACTAGTGGTAATTGTTATGTCACCAGCCTGTCCAGCAGCGCCGGTTGTGCTAAACAATGCACTCGATATACCATCAGTAGAAGTACCAATGACATCCAGAGACTTGGAGGCATTAACATTCAAATTTCCTCCCGCACCCTCAGATATAGTAGAAGTTCCCACTTGTGCGCCATCCTGGACAATCAATTTCTCAGTGGTGATCGTTAAGTCTCCAGCCTTTCCGACTGCAAAAGCCTTAGTCCCAGTCCTTAAAGCTGTATCTCGGTCAATCAATTCTACGGACTCTGAGGCTGTCACTGTCAAATTCCCTCCTGGTTGCGATCCCAAAGTTAAAGTCCACATTCCTGAACCGCTACTGAGCAGCACCTGCCTACCCTGCACCTGGATATTACCGCCACCTTCACCACTGGCATCTACAATAGATGGAATCTCAAAACCATCAGTTCGCTGGATTAATTTAATATTTTGAAAATTTTGGACATTTTCATATCCCAAAACCCAGCCTTTGTTTATTGAGTTCAGACTAACAAGACTATTACTGGCGACACTTCCTAAGTCAATTCGTCCCGATTTTGCTGTTAAATTTCCACCCTCTAGCACAAGATCACCACCGACAAGTGCCAAGGTGTGACCTGGCTGGACCTGTAGACCAACAGGTTGCTCAAAGAGATTTTTTACGCCATCAACCTTTGCTTGAGATTGATTACGGATGGAATTTGCAGTTGCTCCAAATTGTAAGCCAATGGGTACACTTAATGTTAGCAGGGGTGTGCTTTGAGGATCTGTGGCACTAAACTTAGTACCATCGGCAAAGTTCAGACTACTTGCTGTACTAGCCAGGAATGAACCACCGACTTGTAAAGAAGCATTGGGACCAAAAATAATCCCGTTGGGATTAATCAGAAATAGGTTAGCTGGCCCATTAGTTTTAAGGATGCCATCAATATCAGAAATAGACTTACCCGTTACCCGGCTAATAATGTTCTGAATATCGCCAACATTTTGAAAATCAGCTGTACTATCCTTCATTACGGAAAACTCCTTAAAACTGTGGAACAGATTGCTTCCAGATCGGGTTCCTCCTTGAATAATTGTGATGTTACCTTGTTGTGTAACTTGAGAATTATTAGGTAAAGTATTATCTTGGGTAATTTGGGCAATAGCAGAGTTTGCAGAAAAAGCTGTTGCACCACCTATAATAACTCCTAGACTTTTAAACCAGACCCAACAAGTGCTCATACCTAATACACTCCAAAAAATTAACAGTTATTGAACAATGGTGATGCTGCACTTGTATTAAGTAGATTACATTAGAATCCCTAATCTGCATTTTGCTTTTTACCGACAAATAGTAAGCACTAAGGTACAACGTTGTTGCACCTTACAAAAAATCTGTCATTATTAATAAATTGAGATGACTGCCATGAAGTTGACAAACTATTACCTTGGTGGTGGGGGACATGGAATACAACGTCCAAATTGATCCAGACAACAATGCGCTAGATTCAAGTGAATTGTATTTGGGTCGATATCGATCTGTAAATCTAACGAATTGTCTTCTGATATACTGTCATTTTCGATCGCAACATCCACCTCAGAGTTCTTCAGACCTTCACTCAATTCGTTTTGAATATTGTTTGTTGACTGCTGTATCTTTTGAGAATTCATAATTTTCGCTCTTTTTGCAGATTGGTAAATGCGTGAACTTATCTTGTGATGTACTAAATTAACGTGAGTTTGATTAGTACTGTTTGGCAACGAAGGAATTAATAATACGAAGTCTAGAGTGGCACGAAAGCATTAGGTTTTTAACGCTCTTGTGAACTTCCATAATTATGAATTCAACTTGGCTAGTAATAATTACGCATTGTTTAACAAAACTTCATATATTTCTGCCGGATTTCCTTAAAGCATTGATGAATCTGGCTACTGACCGTTGATCGCTTAAGATGCTTGAGTAATTGATACCTCCTCAACTCTCACACTCTGCTTACGGTTTGGATAAGCCCGTAACCTTTCACGTGGGTAATAAGAGAATAAGGGTTGCAGGAGCGATCGCTTGCATAAAGTTCATTGTGAATCAGCGATCGCACTCACACCTATTTGAGTAAAAAAAGCGATCGCTCATATAAAGTTCATTGCAAAGATAGCGATGTCTACGACGGCCTACGCCAACGCACCTACAAAAGTTACGAAAATCTGAATTTTTAATTAGCACCGCAAGATGTAGCGACAAGCGAGGAGTTATGGGGCGATGCAGTGGGTACTTGAGCAACCAAAACCACGTTCCCCTTGGCATCTATAATCCAGCCTTGGGCTTCTACAATTTGAGTAGGTTCATTAACAGAATTAACCTTCTGTGATTTTTCTTCTGTGTTTTGCTGCGCCTGAGCAACGGCTCTTTTCTGAATACCCTCAGCCCGATTCTGACTCTCTGGAGGGAGTGCGATCCAATCTGCTAGCACCGCATCATCAGCTATCAATGGCTCTGTAGGATCGGCTTGTATTCCTCCACGCCCTGTAGTGACAAATGAACTTCTTCCTATTTCTCCACCAGAACTACAACCAGCAGCAATTTGCTGCGAAGCATCAACCAGATTGACAGGTAGTTCCACTAATCCTTTACTGGGGTCAGCATCTGGCGAGTTGATTTGTACAGTGCCACTTAATGAAGGGTTTTGTTGAGAAAATGCAGTGATGTCACTTGTTGGTACGTTATTTGGGTTTATATCTTTTGGGTCGAGCCTCTCCACCTCTGCACGGGTGCGTGACACAAACCCAAAGGTATTCTTAGCGGCGATCGCAATTTTACCACCAGAACCAAAGTTGGCGTTGGCGGTAATATCGCTATTTCCGAAGGGAGTCGCGACGAGAAAGCCATTAAGTGAATTGATGGTGATATTACCGCCAGTTTTATCACCTCCGGCATTAGTAGAGATTTGACTGTTGCGACGCATCAGTAATAAATCCCGTACCTGTACCGCAATGTTACCGCCCTTACCTGACTCACTATTAGATGTGAGTTTTCCTTTATCCAGCAGGATGGAACGAGCGTTTATATTGAGTTCGCCTGCTAGACCGAAATTGGGTACACCCCCTTGATAGTTAACATTTTTTCGAGCTTCACTGCTGACAGTTATTGCCGCACCATCTTTGATAATTAATTGCCCTGTAGTTAAGGTCAAGTTCCCGCCATTTCCAGGCCCTTGAGTCCCAGCAAACAAGCTACTGAGCCTAGAACCATTTGCTGAGGTTCCCATTAATTCTACAGACTCAGAGGCGTTCACTATCAAATCTCCTCCATTTCCTGTAGCTGGTATCAATTGGTTAGAAAACCGCCCAAGTATACCCTCAGAACTTGTTGATATTGCTGCCCCTCCCTCAATACGTAACTTTCCAGTATTAATTATTATGTTGCCAGCATTTTGAGCGGCATAAGTTGCACTAAATAATCCACTAGATATTAAATCACTACCATCTGGCAAAGGAGAAATGGGGATGCCTGCGATTAGTTCTACGGAATCTGAGGCGTTGATGGTCAATTGCCCCGCCAATCCAGACCCCAGATTGAACATTACAACTTGCGCTCCATCTTTAACAATCAAATTTCTGGTAGTGATATTTATATCTCCAGAGTTTCCAGTGTCGAAAGTTCCAGTAGACAAGAACGCATTTAGTCCAAGTTCTACAGATTGGGAAGCGTTCAGTGTCAAATTTCCTCCTGGTTGCGTTCCCAGGCTAAGAGCCCAAACTTGTGAACCGTCAGTTACCAGTACTCGTTGTCCTTGCAGGTGGATATTACCGCCACCTTTGCCACTGGTATCTACAGTAGATGGAATCTCACTTTGCTGGGTGAGTTCGATGTTCTGAAAATTTTGAACGCCTTCATATCCTAATGCCCAACCTTGATTCGTTGAATTCAGACCAACTAAACTATTGCCAGCAACGCTTCCTAACTCAATTCTTCCCCCACTTGCCGTTAAATTTCCGCCCTCTAGCGTTATATCACCGCCCACTAATGCCAAGGTTTTACCTTGCTGCACCTGTAGACCAACACCTTGTCCGAAGGTATTAATTGCATCATTGGGACTTGCTTGGGATTGATTGCGGATAGGTCGAGCATTTGTTCCGAATTGTAAACCTATAGGAACACTTTCTGTGAGTAGAGGTGCAGTTTGACCAGATGTAGCACTAAATTTTGTACCATTAGCAAAGTTCAAACTACTTGCCGTACTAGCTACAAATGAACCGCCGATATTTAAAGAAGCATTGGGCCCAAAAACAATGCCGTTAGGATTAATCAGAAATACGTTGGCTGTGCCGTTAGCTTTGAGAATGCCATCTATATTAGAAACAGAATTGCCTGTCACCCGACTGATGATGTTCTGAATATCGATTGCATTGTTAAAATGGGCTGTCCTTCCCGCAGAGACAGAAAACTGTTCAAAGCTGTGGAACAAGTTTTTACCACGAACTGCTCCACCATCAATCTGGTCTATAGGCTGACCATCGATTAGCTTTGGTGTAATGATTGAACTTTCAGATCCAAGTGTGGCATCTTTTTGAATTTGAGCTAAGGCAAAACTCTCAGCAAAAATGAGCACTCTAGCAATTACTAAAGTACTCACTATTCCTAACTTCCAGTGGCCACTGCTTCGATTTTGAGACATGAAAAACTTACGCTCAAAAAATCAGAGTTTATTAAAATACTGTTTTTTGCTAAATAGTGGTGTTAGTACGCTGATGTTATCTCTGTAACCTAACTACTACATAAAAGCAAAGTTTAGTATTTTTACATTCACTAGAATAAACTCTTTGCAGTCCGAAGATAAAATTATTTAGCAGTTACAGCCTAAAGGGCTACCAGTTGATGGGCAAGGGATACACAATGCTTTTTTGACTAACACAATTTCTGGTATTGAAGCTGTTGGAGTTTGTGCCAATAATGCATTGGGTTGCTGTTCATCAACTGCATCATCAGATTTGAGTTGATTGGGATCGAGATTACACTGCCAATGAATTCTCAAGACTCTATATTCTAATAAGCCGTACTTTTCAAGCACTGAGTGCAAGTCAGCGTTTTCTAGGCTTTCATTCATTTTCTGCTGAATCTCTTCTTGTAACTGCTGTAATATTTGAGGATCTATGACTTGTTGAGAACTCATAAGTGTTTTCGTTCCTGGCAGAATGTGTATAATTATTGCTTCAGTTTAGATAGCAATGATTACGCTCAGTGTCATAAAAGTTCATCTTTATCCTGCGGGATTTCCTTTACAGCTATTTTTAGGTAATACCAATTCAAATTATTGATTGTCGGGTGGGCATCTCGTCTAGTAACTAAAATCGGGCTTCAATTTACCGCCTTCCCCACTAATTCTTAATCCCTGTCGCCGCAATACCTTGAAGAAATTGACGCTGACCGATGAGAAATAATACCATCACTGGAACTGTCGCTATTGTCACTGCTGCCATCATCAAAGGCCAATTATTCGTAAATTGCTCCTGAAACTCAGCTAACGCTAGTTGTACTGTTCTTAATTCTGGTCTTGTGGTAAATACTAGAGGCTTAAACAAATCATTCCACTCACCGATGAAGGTGAACAAAAACAGCGTCACCAAGGCTGGACGAGCTAAAGGTAACATCACCCGCCACAAAATTTGCAGTCGGTTCGCCCCATCTATAGCTGCTGCTTCCTCTAACTCTACAGGAATTGTCTGGAAATACTGACGTAATAAGAAAATCCCAAATCCGCTAACCGCAGTGGGTAAAATCAGCGCCCAGTATGTATTTATCAGGTGTCCCCACTTCAACACCAAAAAGATGGGAATCACCAATAATTGAAAGGGAATCACTAAAGTTGCTAAAACGACTAATAGCAGTGCTTGGCGTCCCCGAAACTTCAAGCGTGCTAGGGCATAACCAGCCAAAGCAGAAGTGACAATCTGAAACGCCGTCACAGCGATCGCTACCAAGGTAGAATTAGCAAACGCCAGCAAAAATTTTCCCTGTTGCCATGCAACGCGGTAATTTGCTAAAGACCAGTTATTTTTGAACAAATTTTCTGGGCTGGCGGATGTCGGTGCAAAGGAGGTGAGAAAGACCACAAACAGCGGTAGTAGAACGATAAATGCCCCTAGCAGTAAGACTACTAGGCTCAAAAAATCACCAGATTTCACATTCAGGTTTGGTTTAGACATAACTTGAGCTGCAAAGCATTTATTTCGCTAGTACTAGAGCATTGCCCCCAGCAACCATTAATCTATAAACATAGTCTACTTGTTAAGTTAAATTAAACCACAATGATTGTTACCCTCAGTTCATAGGGTAAATCGAATTTTGGTGTCAAATAATTCAGTTTTACGGGAGTAAACATAACCATGCAGCAGCTTGCAGACCAATTTAAAGAATTAGATTTCAAGAGCGAAACATACAAAGATGCTTATAGCCGGATTAATGCGATCGTGATTGAAGGGGAACAAGAAGCCCATGAAAATTACATCACATTAGCCGAACTGCTGCCGGAATCTCATGATGAATTGATTCGTCTCTCCAAAATGGAAAGCCGACACAAGAAAGGATTTGAAGCTTGCGGACGCAATTTGGAAGTTACCCCAGATTTGCAATTTGCTAAGGAATTTTTCTCTGGACTACACCAGAATTTCCAAACAGCAGCAGCGTCCGGGAAGGTCGTCACTTGTCTGTTGATTCAGTCTTTGATTATCGAATGTTTTGCGATCGCAGCATATAACATTTACATCCCCGTCGCCGACGCTTTTGCCCGCAAAATCACGGAAGGAGTAGTTAAAGAAGAATACAGCCACCTCAACTTTGGAGAAGTTTGGTTGAAAGAACACTTCACAGAATCCAAAGCTGAACTTGAACTTGCAAATCGCCAGAACCTACCCATTGTCTGGAAAATGCTTAACCAAGTAGAGGGTGATGCCCACACAATGGCAATGGAAAAAGATGCTTTAGTAGAAGACTTTATGATTCAATACGGTGAAGCATTAAGTAACATCGGCTTCACGACTCGCGACATCATGCGCTTGTCAGCCTACGGACTCATCGCCGCCTAACAAAGTGCTGAGTAACGAGTGCTGAGTGCTGAGTAGTTTAAATTCAGAACTCAGAACTCAGAACTCAGAACTCCTAACTCTACTAAATTCCACGTCTCAAGACAGCACAAGCCTAATAATCACTACATGTTTGGTCTAATTGGACATCTGACTAGTTTAGAACACGCTCAATCGGTAGCTAAAGAATTGGGATACCCAGAATATGCCGATCAAGGGCTAGACTTTTGGTGCAGCGCACCACCGCAAATTGTCGATAGCATTATTGTCACCAGTGTAACTGGGCAAAAAATTGAAGGACGGTATGTAGAATCTTGCTTCTTGCCGGAAATGCTAGCTAGCCGTCGCATCAAAGCCGCGACACGCAAAATCCTCAACGCGATGGCTCATGCACAAAAGCATGGCATTAACATTACAGCTTTAGGCGGATTTTCCTCGATTATTTTTGAAAACTTTAAGTTAGACCAGTTTAGCCAAGTCCGCAACATTAAACTAGAGTTTGAACGCTTCACTACAGGAAACACACATACTGCCTACATTATTTGTAAGCAGGTAGAAGAAGCCTCAAAACAACTGGGAATCGATCTATCAAAAGCGACTGTTGCTATCTGTGGGGCAACTGGGGATATTGGTAGTGCAGTTACTCGCTGGCTAGATGCGAAAACAGATGTCAAAGAACTTTTGTTAATCGCCCGCGATCAAGAACGCCTCAAAGAACTGCAAGGTGAACTGGGGCGAGGAAAAATCATGGGTTTGACAGAAGCACTGCCTGAAGCTGACGTTGTAGTTTGGGTTGCTAGTATGCCCAGAGGCGTGGAAATTGACCCGACCACTTTGAAACAACCCTGTTTATTGATTGATGGCGGCTATCCGAAAAACTTAGCAACAAAAGTTCAGCATCCTGGTGTATTTGTATTAAATGGTGGGATTGTAGAGCATTCCCTGGATATTGACTGGAAAATTATGAAAATCGTCAATATGGACGTGCCAGCCCGCCAGCTGTTTGCTTGTTTTGCCGAATCAATGCTGTTGGAATTTGAGAAGTTATACACGAACTTTTCGTGGGGACGGAATCAGATTACCGTAGACAAAATGGAGCAGATTGGTAAGGTATCAGTGAAACATGGATTTAGACCGCTGCTGGTTTAGTCATTGGTCATTAGTCATTGGTCATTAGTCATTTGTTATTTGCACAAAGGACAAAGGACAACTGACAAAAGACAAAGAACAAAGGATAGATAACTTATAACTCGTACTTATAACCCCTACGATGGCAACTACCGAGCGTAAACCGCTACTGTTAGATTTTGAAAAGCCCCTAGCAGAACTCGCAACCCGAATCGATCAAATTCGGCAACTTGCAGAAGAAAATGGCGTTGATGTTTCTGGTCAAATTCGTCAACTAGAAGCACGAGCCATGCAACTACGTGAGGAAATTTTCACTAGTCTATCCCCGTCCCAGCGATTACAAGTTGCTCGTCATCCTCGTCGCCCCAGTACTCTCGATTACATTCAGGCAATTAGTGATGAATGGATGGAATTGCATGGCGATCGCTGTGGTGGTGACGATCCGGCTTTAGTTGGTGGTGTTGGTCGTCTGAGTGGACAACCTGTGGTGATGTTGGGTCATCAAAAAGGACGCGATACTAAAGACAATATTGCCCGTAACTTTGGAATGCCTTACCCTGGTGGCTATCGCAAAGCTATGCGGTTGATGGAACACGCCAACAAGTTTAGTATGCCGATACTAACTTTTATCGACACGCCTGGAGCTTGGTCTGGGGTAGAAGCAGAACACCAAGGTCAAGGAGAAGCGATCGCTTACAACTTACGGGAAATGTTCTGCTTGGATGTGCCAATTATCTGCACAGTCATCGGTGAAGGTGGTTCCGGTGGCGCACTCGGTATTGGTGTAGGCGATCGCCTACTCATGTTTGAACACTCAGTTTATACTGTCGCCACCCCCGAAGCCTGCGCTGCAATTTTGTGGAAAGATGCTGGTAAAGCTCCCCAAGCCGCCGTGGCTCTGAAAATTATTTCCCACGACCTGAAAAAGTTGGGAATTATCGACCAAATACTGCCTGAACCTACTGGTGGCGCTCATTCCGACCCGTTAAAAGCCGCTACCACTCTCAAGCAAGTGCTGATGGAGAACTTAGACGAACTCAATCGTTTAACCGCTCCAGAACGCCGCCAACTGCGCTATGAAAAATTCCGCAAAATTGGTGTTTTTACAGAAGTTGCCCACTAACGGCACTGCATAATAGACTTCTTGGCATTTGTCGGGGTAAAGGGGAAGGTGGGGCCCCCTCTGGGGATAAGGGGCAGGGGAAAAGGGTAAAAAAACTCAAAATCCTTGCCCTTTAACCTTTTCCCTTTTCCCTAAGAGTGCAAAAATATATTTTTGCAAGAGGTCTAATGATTTATTAGTAAAGCAGCAATGCTATAATTGCCTATGTGCTTAAAGATTTTTAACAATCTAGCCATAGGCATTTGTATGTTTGGCAAATCTACTCAATTTGATTGAGTGGGTTTTGTGTTATCAATTAATCTAATTTGAGTGTACGGCGTGGTTTTCCAGGCGATGATTTGTTGTCTTCATTGGTAAAACCCAAAATATGCCCACTATTGCACTGCATCATAACAGTTACTTAATGAAAATCATCAGATTTTTAGATTCCTTTAATCTATCCAAACCGACAAGTGTGAATAATTGGGTGTTAATAGGCTTTGGGAACTGCCAAAAAATTGGGAGACACCATGAGTGTTGAGCAAAAACGACGCGCCCTGATTACTGGGGCAAGTAGTGGAATTGGGAAAGCAACGGCTTTAGCCTTTGCGAAAGCGGGAATAGATGTTGCCTTAGTCAGCCGTTCTTTGGATAAATTGGAGGCGGTAAGAGAAGCCGTAGAGCATACTGGGGTGGAAGCGAAAGCTTACGCTGTAGATTTAGCGCGGATCTCCGAAGTCAAAGAAAAGATCCAAGCGATCGCTCTTGACTTTGGTGATATAAACATTTTGGTAAACAATGCTGGCATCGCTTATACAGGTGCTTTGAGCGAAATCCCCCTAGAAGGCTGGCAGCAGGTAATTGATTTGAATCTCACCAGTGTGTTTCAGTGCATTGTGGGGATTTTACCTTCAATGCGCGATCGAGGCACAGGCACAATTATCAACGTCGCCTCAATTTCCGCCAAGCAACCCTTTCCTGGTTGGGGAGCATACAGCGTTAGCAAAGCTGGTTTGATAGCCCTCTCTCAAACTCTGGCACAAGAAGAACGCATTCACGGCATTCGTGTCACAGCTATTTGTCCCGGCGCAGTTAATACCGAACTTTGGGATACAGAAACAGTCCATATCAACTTAGACCGTTCTAAAATGTTAACCCCGGAAATTGTAGCTCAGTCAATTCTCTACACAGTTCTGTTACCACAACAGGCAGTGATTGATGAATTGACCCTGATGCCCAGTGCTGGCGCACTCTAATTAGTCCTTCGTCCTTTGTCCTTTGTCTTTTGCAAATGACCAATGACCAATGACTAATAACTAATGACTAAACCATAATCAAGACTGAATCATGACTATTGCTAGTTCCAACGGTTCCAATTACTCTCAATCACCTCTGATTCCCGATTTGGCAGAAGCCATAACTCCTAGACCCGATCGCAACACCCACAACGGGCGACAAGCGGATGTATCCCCGCCAAAAGAGGAACATCTGGAGGAAATGAAGGACGCCGTGCGGACATTAATATTGGGAGTTGGCGAAGACCCAGAACGCGAAGGACTCCTCAAAACACCCAAGCGAGTGGCCGAGGCAATGCGGTTTCTTACCAGTGGCTACAACCAATCCCTTGAAGAACTCGTTAACGATGCCATCTTTGATGAAGGGCATAACGAGATGGTACTAGTTAGAGATATTAATTTCTTTAGTCTGTGCGAACATCACATGCTGCCATTTATGGGTAGAGCGCACGTTGCTTATATCCCTAACCAAAAAGTTGTGGGACTGAGTAAGCTGGCCCGCATTGTTGAGATGTATTCTCGCCGCTTGCAAGTGCAGGAAAGATTAACCCGCCAAATTGCCGAAGCAATCCAGACCATTCTAGAACCTCAAGGGGTAGCCGTTGTAATGGAAGCTAGCCACATGTGTATGGTAATGCGGGGCGTCCAGAAACCAGGCTCTTGGACTGTCACTAGCGCAATGGTTGGTGCGTTCCAAGATGAACACAAAACCCGCGAAGAATTTTTTAACTTAATTCGCCATCAACCAGCATTTTTTTGAGTGCTGAGTGCTGAGTGCTGAGTGCTGAGTACTGAGTTAGGAGTTAGGAGTTAGGAGTAAATTCACAACTGATGACTCCTAACTTCTAAGTAACTCAATAGACTTCTTGCAGAAGTGGGGTAAGGGGTAAGGGGTAAAGGGGAAAGCGGCGATAGAATTACCCTTTCCCTTTAACCTTTACCCTTTCCCCCCTCTTGCAAAACTATTTTTGCAAGAGGTCTAATGTTCTTGAGACTGTGAAATAGGAGTGCTACTTTATCTAAATCCTTATCTCCTGGTGTCCGTTCCACACCACTAGATAAATCAACGCCGCTAGGATTAACCTGATTTAGGGCTTCCACAATATTATCGGCTGTTAGTCCCCCTGCTAAAAGCCAAGGACAATTGGGGTTAAATTGCTCTAGCATCGTCCAATCTAAAGTTTTGCCTGTACCACCCAGTTGTTGCGGATGGTAAGCGTCAAGTAGCAAAGTATCGACGTATTTTGTGTAATTATGTGCTGTGTCAAGATGCTCAAGACTACGAATTCTCAGCGCTTTAATAATTTCAATACTGGGTAAAGCTTGACGCAATTGGTAGCAAAAATCTAGTGATTCATCTCCGTGTAACTGCACACCTGTCAATCCAGAATCAGCAACTATCTGGCTGATTTCAGCGATAGTAAAATTGGCAAAAACCCCAATTGTGTCAATATTTGTCGGGAGTTCTGCCACTGCTGCCCGAATTTGGGATGTAGTCACGTAACGAGGTGAGTTTGGCACACAAATAAATCCTAGTGCCGTTGCGCCTAGAGAGGCGATCGCTATAGACTGCTGTGGTTGAGTGATGCCGCAAATTTTAACACGCATATAAATTTAACAAATTTAAAATAATATCAACAAATTCTAAATTATCTGAAAAACTTTTGTGCCTTGGTAATTTTATAATCTTGTAGGTCTACATTTTAGGAGACAAAAGCTTGATTTCATCTATTTTACTAGCAGCCCAGGCAACTGTTCCCCCAACACCTGCGTGGAGTCCTACAGTCGGCATCATTATCAGCATCAGCAGCTTAGTAATAGTTTTACTAAGTACTAGGATTGAAAAACCTTTAGTTGGCCCCAAGTTCCCTATCCTGCCGATTAGTATTCCAACATTCGTTGCAGCGATGGCTTTTGGTCATATTATTGGCGTTGGCATCGTTTTAGGATTGACTAACATTGGCCGTCTATAGTTTTGTGATGACAGAGGTGTTACTTGTAACCCCGCTATCAATGCAAAACTTCTAAAACCGATTTTGGGTAAGGGAAGTAGGGAGCAGGGGAGGAGGGGAGCAGCACTTCTCTACGAGAGGCTGCACTTCGACTAGGCTCAGTGGCCACGCCAACGGCTACGCTCTGTTACCGAGGAGAAGTTGCAGTGAGTCTTTCCCTTCTGTCCCTCTCCCTCCGCTTCCCTGCCTCTTATGCCTCATGCCCAATTCCCAATTCTAGAATTTTGCTTACAACCATTAATTGTCTATTCTAGAAATAAGAGCATTTCGTAAATCGGCACTACCGAGTTGATGCTCAGAAGTATATGTATAAGTATATACGTAAATATTGCAGTATAGGAATTACTGGCGATATCTAGTTTTAGGGCAGTGTAATGCAAACAAATTGGAAAATTGGGTCATTATTTGGAATTCCCCTGTTTTTAGACCCGTTATGGTTTGTGATTTTAGGGTTGGCAACCCTGAATTTTGGGGTAGCTTATCAGGAATGGGGGCCTGTTGTAGCTTGGAGTGCTGGGATAGTTATGGCACTGCTGCTATTTGGTTCGGTGTTGTTACATGAGTTGGGTCATAGCTTGGTCGCCCGATCGCAAGGTATTAGAGTTAATTCAATTACCTTATTTATGTTTGGCGGGATTGCTGCCATTGAAGAAGAATCTAAAACTCCTTTCAAAGCCTTTCAAGTTGCGATCGCTGGCCCTTTGGTGAGTATCATTTTATTTGTCCTGCTCCGCTTGGCAGCTTTTGTGATACCTGATACTAATCCCCTCAGTGTGATGGTCGGAGATTTGGCGAGAATTAACTTAGTGGTGGCTCTATTTAACCTGATTCCTGGCTTACCTCTAGATGGGGGGCAAGTGTTAAAAGCAGCACTATGGCAAATCACAGGTAATCGTTTTCAAGCCGTACACTTGGCTGCAAAGTCTGGGCAGATATTGGGTTATGCTGCGATCGCTTTCGGATTTGTTGTAGATTTCGTCACCAGAGAGTTAGTACTTGGTTTGTGGATTGCGCTGTTGGGTTGGTTTGCTGTCCGCAACGCTAACACCTATGACAACATGACTACGTTGCAAGAAAGTCTACTCAAGGTGGTGGCAGCCGATGCGATGACTCGTGACTTTCGCGTAATTGATGCTGACCAGACATTGCGTTCCTTTGCCGATTTATACCTCTTAGAAACCAGTCCCTCACAAGTTTATTTTGCCGCTTCTGATGGACGTTACCGGGGTCTAGTTTCCATTGACGATTTCCGTTTAACCCAAAGGAGTGAATGGGAAACCGAAACTTTACACAGCATAGTGCATCCCCTGACAGAAATACCTACCGTTGCAGAGTCAACAGCGATCGCTGAGGTAATTAACAAGCTAGAAAATGAGCAGTTACCGAGAATTACCGTCCTTTCTCCTGCTGGTGCTGTAGCTGGTGTAATTGATCGGGGAGATATTGTGCGATCGCTGGTACAAAAGTTAAATTTGCAGATAACCGATGCTGAAATTAAGCGCATCAAGGAAGAAGGTAGCTATCCGCCTGGATTGCAACTGGGAGTAATCGCGAAATCAGCTACAAATTAAACGTCACACCCTCGTCATAGGTTTGCAATAGATACGTCAAAAGCGTGTGTGATATTTAATTTGGTATTTGGTTACAAAATGCTTTTTTTGGGTAAAAGGTAGGACTTCCTACCTTTTTTATTTTTCAAATTAACGTGAGTTCAATAACCTCTCCCTGCCTTGAACTTTAGTTCAAGTCTTTCCCTCTCCGAATCGGAGAGGGACGGTTTTACGTAGTAAAACCAGGGAGAGGTTTCTTTGACATCGCCTCAGATGATTGGGAAATTATTAAAACTTCAAGTTTAAAGCGAGTAAAATGTAAGTACGTGATATACTACGTCTCTCACTTACCCTGGTTTTATGGCACTGCCAATTGTTGCAATTATCGGACGCCCAAATGTGGGCAAATCCACCCTGGTTAATCGACTCGCCGGGGAACAAACGGCGATTGTCCATGATGAACCGGGAGTGACACGCGATCGCACTTATCTACCAGCTTTCTGGAATGATCGTGAATTTTTAGTGGTAGACACTGGTGGTTTAGTTTTTAATGATGATACTGAATTTTTACCACTGATTCGCCAACAGGCAATGACAGCCCTTGCAGAAGCGTGTGGCGCTATTTTTGTTGTCGATGGTCAAACAGGCCCCACATCGGCAGATTTAGAAATCGCCGAATGGATGCGCCAACAACCCGTACCTGTCTTACTAGCTGTAAATAAATGTGAATCCCCAGAACAAGGCTTAATGCAAGCTGCCGAATTTTGGGAATTGGGATTGGGCGAACCTTACCCCATCTCCGCGATTCATGGCAGTGGTACAGGAGAATTACTCGACGAGTTAGTTAATCACATCCCTGCTATTGAAGACATTCCAGAAACGAATGAAATCAAAGTAGCAATTGTGGGACGCCCAAATGTGGGCAAATCGAGCTTACTCAATGCTTTTGTCGGGGAAGAAAGGGCAATTGTCAGCCCTATTTCCGGCACTACCCGTGATGCTATTGATACCGTCATTGAACGAGCCGGACAAACCTACCGCTTGATTGATACCGCCGGCATTCGCAAAAAGAAACACATCGAATACGGCACAGAATTCTTTAGTATTAACCGGGCTTTCAAAGCGATTCGCCGCGCGGACGTGGTTTTATTAGTAATAGATGCTTTAGATGGAGTCACCGAGCAAGACCAAAAATTAGCTGGGCGGATTATCGAAGATGGTCGAGCTTGCATCATCGTCGTTAATAAGTGGGATGCTGTCGAAAAAGACTCTTACACAATCTACGACTACGAAAAAACTCTGCAATCACGGTTACATTTTACCGAATGGGCAGAAACAATTTTTGTGAGTGCCTTATCAGGACAAAGGGTCGAAAAGATTTTAGAATTGGTGAAAACTGCGGCTGAATCACACAAACGCCGTGTCAGCACATCAGTGATTAACGAAGTCTTAACAGATGCCGTGAGTTGGCATTCACCGCCGGCATCCCGTGGTGGGCGTCAAGGGAAGATTTATTATGGTACACAAGTAAGTAGCCAACCACCAACGATCGCACTATTTGTCAACGACTCGAAACGCTTCAACGACAACTATCGGCGCTATATTGAACGCCAATTCCGGCAACAACTAGGATTTAAAGGCACACCAATTATTTTACTGTGGCGGAGCAAGAAAGTCCGTGATGCCGAAAGTGGTAATGTTAATAGAGCAACTCGCGTCAAAATAAGTTAAGAATAGAGACGCGATGAATCGCGTCTGTACAAATAGAGATGCGATTAATTGCGTCTGTTAGGAAAGACGTGATAAATCGTGTCTGTACAAGAGTTATGAGTTAAAGCCAAAATTGCTAACTACAGAACCCTATCGACTTAAGTTTGATAGCGGCACAAGGTAAAAGTTATGAGTTAAAGTCAAAACTCCTAACTCTTCATTTCTCACTCGTAACTCTAAAATGGATTTATTGCGATCGCTGCCACTTGGACTTTATTTAGAACAACCCCAAACTTGGCTGCATAAAATCGATCCGCGAGTCAAGTTCGCCTGGTTGATGAGCTTTTTAACAAGCTATGTTTTAGCCAACAACAATTGGCGGGTGCTTCTGGTGGTAATTTTGATTATTGCCACCTTAATTGCCAGAATTCCTCGACGCGTATGGCAGCAGCAAATGGGTTGGCTATTAATGCTATCGTTTTTTGTGCTAGCGATCGCAGCCATTAGTCCTGATGGATTGGGTATAGATTATCAGTCACGTTTGCCAGCTAACGAACAAATCTTAACCCAGCCAGCAAACTCTAATAATATTCAAGAGCCAGCCCCTGAGAAAAAAGCATACAGCTACGTGCTATTTCACAAAGGCCCGGTTAAAGTGACTCGCTACTCATTGAGTTTGGCAGTACGCCTGAGTACACTTATTTTTACCGTTATTTACAGCACTAACCTCTATCTGCTGACAACCGCACCAGAAGAAATCACATCTGGCATAGAAAGCTTAATGCAACCCTTGCGACGCTTCAAGTTGCCTGTCACAGAAATCGCTTTAACTTTAACCTTGTCCTTGCGCTTCATTCCCTTGGTTTTAGAAGAAGTGCAAAATTTATTTCGCTCCGTAATGACAAGGGCAATTAATTGGAAAAAGCTAGGATTAAAAGGAACATTCAAGGTTTGGATGACAGTCGCAGAGAGACTTTTAGAAAATCTGCTCTTACGAGCCGACCAAATGGCAAATGCCATGATGGTGCGGGGTTTTACCAGTCCCAATGAGCATCGAGTCCAGTGGCACGATTTACGATTAAAAGGGCGTGACTGGCTGGCGATCGCAACTTTAATCTTATTCTGGGGAATACGACTAGCTATAGGAACTCAGGCGTAATTTTGCACTGAGAAAATGGTAAGAGGTAATACAGCAGAATTCAGGAGCGGAGCCGGAGACGCTCCGCCTCCGGTCAGAAGTAAAACATTAAATCGCCGTCTCTACCAAAGACTAATTATTGTAGAGACGGCGATTCATCGCATCTCTTGCCTTAACCGAGTATTGAGCTATAGGTAACAATATAGTAGGGTAATTTGAGTAGCTACCCAGCGATAAAATTGATCCCCTAGCATTTCTTGTAGATTTTAGATATTAACCAGCGTTACGCGAATACTACAAACGAATCTTAAGATTTTTGATTGAGTACTCTTATGAATCTCTGCACAATGCTCAGGCACCAATTCCACCACTGAAAATACTGGATAATCAATAGACCTTTTGCATAAATGGTAGTTTTCTTTCCAGTACCCAATTTTGTGCCATTGGGCGACAGTTGTGGCAGTATGGAAAGAAGTTGAAAAATTCGCCGTTGCCGTTGGGAATTTCAAAGGGTGTTTTTCCTTGCCACATCAAACTTTCAACCAGAGGATCGGCAATCTTTTGTGCCTTGTCCCTACAGATTACTAAATTGAAGTCACCAAAGCAGATGGTGATATTTGTCAAACAGCCTCTACTCTTTGAATCTACGCTTCGCGGCTTCTGTTGTACTATTGCGCTTCACTACCACTAGCTTCATCTGCTCATTAGGAACTAGATCAAGGTCTTCGTAACCGCAGCTTCGCATTTTAACCAAATATTCTGGCGAATGTTGGTATTATCGTCTGAATGTTTGGAATTCACTGCGAAAAGATATATATACTTCCACTTTGACTACACCTTGACTCTTAAATGAATCCAGAAAACGCAGAAACTTACATAAACCATCCAACTTGGGGTTTACTCTACAAAATCTGTATGGTTGATGAGAACCAGGATTTGTTCACCACACTTTATGCCCAGCGCTTATTTTTTTTGGTGGCAAATGATGTTAAAGGTGTTAAATTCCAGTCTCTAGGACGTACTGAGGCGAGAATGATGTTGGAAAATCGCTTACGTACCCTGCGGCGCAGTGGGCATTCTCAGGAGTACGATCAGCTTCAGAGTGTTTTCCAGCGCACCTTCCAATGAACAGTTCGATTTCCGAACGTATTGTTACTATTCGTTCCTCACTGCCAACTTCAGTCAAATTGATTGCTGTTAGCAAGCAAGTTTCTGTCCAGGCCATTCGGTCTGCATACAACGCCGGAATTCGTGATTTCGGGGAAAGTCGTATCCAAGAAGCTGCCAGCAAACAAGCCGAGTTGCAAGACCTACCGGATATTACCTGGCACTTTATTGGACATTTGCAAAGCAATAAAGCCAAAAAAGCCATCGAGCATTTCCCTTGGATTCACTCCGTGGATAATTTGAAGCTGGCACAGCGCTTAGACCAATTGGCGCAACAGCTAGGAGTCAGTTCCCAGGTTTGCCTGCAAGTGAAAATTCTCCCCGACCCCAACAAGTCTGGTTGGAGTGTGCCAGAACTTTTGGCTGATTTACCCACACTCAATCAATACAAAAGTTTACAAATTCAAGGTTTGATGACAATCCCGCCATCAGGATTAAAAGATTCCGAAATTCTCAGTGTGTTTAATCGCAATCGTGAGCTAGCCAAAGAAATCCAGGAGCAAAACTGGTCGCATATTAAAATGCAGCACCTATCTATGGGTATGTCAGGCGACTACGAACTGGCAGTGCAAGCAGGCGCAACGATGGTACGATTAGGAACAATCTTGTTTGGCGATCGCTCTTAGCCGATTAATCATCAGCCTTGCTCTTCAGTATTAATCGAAGCTAAGGATTTGTTGACAAGAATTTTCTAACAGACTGGTGCAATCGGAAACAAAGGATATAGTATTGACAAGAGTAATCGCCAAGAGAAAATGGGGTATAAAGAAGTTTCCTTCGGATAAACCTTAGGATATAATCTTTACTCATTATTATGTTTAGGCGATGCACAGACCTTTCCAATAAGTGTCAGTTCATCGCCAAAACCCGTAGTATAGGCTACAACTAGCAATACAGTTGCTGAAGTATCCACCGATGTAGCGAGTGCTCCTATTCCAACTAATCCTCAGCCAAGTCAATACAGGCTATTCGCACCAGGAGAGTACACACACAATGAACAACATATTTTCCAAACTCAGAGACTTTGTGGGTCTAAATGAGCAAGTAGAATACGAGTATTACGAAGAAGAACCAGAAACAGATAATAATAATTACCAAAATCTGTATCAGCAAGAAAATCCCCAACCAGCACCACAAGAGAGTCCAGCTGCTCAAAATCGACGCTGGCGGGAACCAGTGCCTACAATGGGAGATGATATGACAGCAGGTTCAAAGCCAATGGGGAATGTGATTGGTATGCCAGGAGCAATTAACGGAATTTCGGAAGTTTTAGTACTCGAACCACGCACCTTTGAAGAAATGCCCCAGGCAATTCAAGCGTTGCGCGAACGCAAGTCAGTGGTATTAAATCTGACAATTATGGACCCGGATCAAGCTCAACGAGCAGTAGATTTTGTTGCAGGTGGTACTTACGCACTAGATGGACATCAAGAGCGTATCGGTGAGAGCATCTTTTTGTTTACACCAAGTTGTGTCCAAGTTAGCACCCAAGGTGGCGTTCTTCATGAAGTACCACAACCACCAGTACGTCCCTCTCGTCCGACAACAGGTACTCCAAATCAAACCTGGGGCAACGAGACTAACCGGATGGCACAATAAAGTTAAATTAGTATTTAGTCGTTTGTCCTTTGTCCTTTGTCATTTGTCCTGGGTTTTGCTCATGGTGACAAATGACAAACGACTAATGACTAATGACCAATGACCCTTACGGGTTCGCCAGTCACTCATGGGGGAAACCCCCAAGACCGCGCTGGCTCACTAATGACTAATGACTAATGACTATAAAATTTGGCTTAATTGGTGGTGGGGTAATGGGAGAAGCGCTCTTATCCCGCCTTATCGCGCGTGGAATTTATCAATCATCAGAAGTCATAGTTAGCGAACCGCTATCTTCACGCTTAGATTTTTTAAAACAGCAATACGGTGTTGCTGTAACGACAGATAATAGCCAGGTTTTCACCGAAGCAAAAGAAGTTCTATTTTTGGCGGTGAAACCGCAGGTGTTTAGCGCGATCGCTCAAGAATTAGCAGATATTGATATTCTTAATAGAGAACATTCACCTCTAATCATTTCTATTTTGGCGGGTGTGCCCTTAAGTCAGCTAGAAGCTGCATTTGTGCAATTGCCAGTGATTAGAGCAATGCCCAACACCCCAGCAACAGTGGGAGCAGGAGTTACCGCGATTTGTTTAGGTGCATATACCAATGCCTTGCATCACCAAATAGCACAGCAAGTTTTTTCTGCCGTGGGTGAAGTCGTGGAAGTTTCAGAAGCGCTGATGGATGCAGTTACAGGGCTATCTGGTAGCGGCCCCGCTTACGTGGCGCTCATGGTAGAAGCACTTGCAGATGGCGGAGTAGCCGCAGGTTTACCTAGAGTAATTGCCAATCAACTAGCCTTGCAAACCGTACTGGGAACAGCAAAACTGTTGCAGGAAACCAAAATGCACCCAGCAGAACTCAAAGATCGCGTTACCAGTCCCGGCGGTACAACCATTGCGGGGATTGCCAAGCTAGAACAGGCAGGATTTCGTTCCGCTTTAATTGAAGCAGTCAAAGCTGCCACAGAGCGATCGCAAGAACTGGGAAAATAATTTAAGAGTCCTTTGTCATTTGTCCTTTATCCTTTGTGAAAAACTAATGACTAATGACCAATAACGAAGTTGACAAAAGACTCGTTAGTATAGTAAACAATCTGGTTGCAAATGTGATTGAGTGAATTATCCTGCACCGTCTCCAGAACTTGACTTAGGGTTTATATTTCCCTTTGAACTGGATCAGTTTCAAAAAGAAGCGATCGCGTCCCTGAACGCTGGGCGCTCCGTAGTCGTATGTGCCCCCACAGGTTCGGGCAAAACATTAGTCGGGGAATACGCCATTTATCGCGCCCTAGCGCGAGGAAAACGCGTATTTTATACTACTCCCCTGAAGGCGCTGTCAAATCAAAAATTACGTGACTTTCGGGAAAAATTCGGCTTCGAGCGAGTCGGGCTGTTAACTGGAGATGCTTCCATTAACAGAGATGCACCGATTTTGGTGATGACCACAGAAATTTTCCGAAATATGCTCTATGGCACACCCATCGGGCAAATTGGCATCTCATTAGTAGACGTTGAAGCGGTGATACTTGATGAGTGCCACTACATGAACGATCGCCAGCGCGGTACAGTTTGGGAAGAATCAATCATCTATTGTCCCCGTGAAGTGCAACTGGCAGCCCTCTCAGCAACGGTTGCCAATAGCGATCAACTCACCGATTGGCTAAATCGCGTTCACGGCCCAACTGACCTGATTTACTCCGATTTTCGCCCAGTCCCCTTAGAATTTCACTTTTGCAATCCCAAAGGGTTATTTCCCCTGCTGAATGATAGCAAAACCAAAATTAACCCCCGCCTTCAGAAGAAGAAGGGAAAAGGGGGAGAAAGGGATAGAGGGAGAAATGGCAGACCTGAAGCTCCAGGTATAATTTTTACCTTGAGCCAATTAGAGCAACGGGATATGCTACCAGCGATTTACTTTATCTTCAGCCGCCGGGGATGTGATAAAGCGGTGGCGGAAGTGGGTGATTTATGGCTGGTAAATAATGAAGAGTCTCAGATTTTGCGGCAACAGATTGATGACTTTTTAGCCCGCAATCCCGAAGCAGGACGTTCTGGGCAAATTGCACCCCTGTATCGGGGAATTGCTGCCCACCACGCTGGGATTTTACCTGCTTGGAAAGCACTGGTAGAAGAACTATTTCAGCAAGGGCTAATTAAAGTAGTATTTGCCACCGAGACATTAGCAGCTGGAATTAATATGCCCGCCCGGACAACGGTAATTTCTACCCTTTCCAAGCGGACTGACACCGGACACCGCCTGTTGAACGCTTCCGAATTTTTGCAAATGGCGGGACGAGCAGGCCGCCGGGGGATGGATAAACAAGGTCATGTGGTAACAGTCCAAACTCCCTTTGAAGGAGCTAAAGAAGCCGCCTATTTGGGAACATCCAAGCCAGACCCACTAGTAAGCCAGTTTACGCCCAGTTATGGTATGGTACTCAACTTGCTGCAAACTCATACCCTAGAGCAAACCAGGGAACTAATAGAGCGCAGTTTTGGGCAGTACATGGCGACCTTGCATTTACGGCCAGAATACGATGAGATTGCCGAATTGCAAACCCAATTAGCTCAACTTCATGAACAAATCGCCGCAGTTAATGAAAATGAACTGGCTGTTTATGAAAAATTGCGGCAACGCCTGAAGGTGGAACGCCAGATATTGAAAACCTTGCAAGAACAAGCACAGGAAAACCGCCAAGAAGAATTGGTGATGATGTTGGGCTTTGCAGTGTCAGGAACTCTGTTGAGTCTCAAGGGCAAAAATATCATGGTGTCTTCACCTGTAACAGCAGTTTTAGTAGGAAAATCACCTGGTTCTGGTCAAGCTCCTTACTTGGTATGCTTGGGGCACGATAACCGTTGGTATGTGGCAACTACAGGGGATGTAGTCGATTTGTATGCCGAACTACCGCGAATTGAAGTGCCGCCTGATGTACTACCACCACCAGAGATGCCTTTGAAGCCAGGACAATCGCGCCGTGGTAACGAAGAAAGCTTTGCGATCGCTGTGCGTATTCCCAATCCGATAGAATCTTTGCATCTAGCACCAGAAGTAGCAGAACAACTCAGTAAAGTTACCGCTGTTCAAGAGCAATTAGAAGCTCATCCCTTACATCAATCAGGCAATGCGGCAACGCTTTTCAAACGTCGGGCCCGCTATGTCGAACTAGAAGCCGAACTCGAACAGTTGCAGGGGCAAGTAGAGCAACAGTCACAACGTCATTGGGAAGAATTTCTCAATTTAATTGCCATTCTGCAACATTTTGATGCTTTGGATAACTTAGTTCCCACACAATTAGGGCAAATCGCTGCCGCCATTCGAGGGGAAAATGAATTGTGGCTGGGTTTAGTATTCGCTAGTGGTGAATTGGACAATTTAGATCCGCATCATTTAGCAGCAGCAGCAGCGGCTTTGGTGATGGAAACGCCCCGCCCAGATAGCAAAGTTAATTTTGACCTTAGCAATGAAGTGGCAGAAGCCTTGAAAAAATTGCGAGGAATTCGCCACCAAATGTTCCAACGACAACGGCGGTATAACGTAGCGCTGCCGATATGGTTGGAATTTGAGTTGATTGCTATAGTCGAACAATGGGCCCTGGGAATGGAGTGGACAGAACTCTGCGAGAACACTACCTTGGATGAAGGCGATGTAGTGAGAATTTTACGCCGGACTTTGGATTTATTGTCGCAGATACCCCATATTCCCCATTTGCAAGACTCTTTCTTGCGTAATGCCTATCGGGCGATGCAGTTGATTGATAGATTCCCTGTGAATGAGGTAGTTGAATAAATAGGACGCTCCGACCCAGAGTATTTAATCATTTCTGTGCCTCTTTTTCTCTCAGTACTTACACAAAAATAGATACTGTTGGGGCAATTCATGAGTTGCCCCAACAATGAGTTTACATGTAGCCAAATAATAGTAGTGGTACTTAGTTAAAAATGCTTTTTTGATTTCGTATATCTTTTATACGTGATTAATCACGTGTATCTAACAAAAGTTATAGTCGCTATCAGCGCTATTCAACTTTAGTACACCAAGTTTCCAGTACCGCGCAACTGACGCAAAGAATTTACACACAATGGACAGTCACAACCAAACGTCTTAATTGCAGCATCGCTTTCCTCTTCTGTAAAGTTCAACATAGCAACATTCTGATCTGATACTGATGTGGCAATAGTTGAGGAACGTGTAGAGGTATAAGGTTGCTTTCTCTCTGAATCTCGAATGCATACAAAATCTTTTCCACCATGTGGGTTCGTAATACAGGTACGACCATCTTGTGTGTGCATTAATCGCAGAGCCATACTAGCATGGGCAGGGTTAAAAGCCGCTAGCGTAGACATCATCGACACAAAAATTGAGGAAGTGGAAAGCAAATTCAGAAGAATTTTTTTGTTCATAAATTTCCTTGAGAAAATTGTCTACTAAATTAGGGTATTCGATTAACTTTCAAACTTCAAGTGAATTTTCCCTGAGAATAGCTAGATAGACACTTGTTACCCAAGAAAGTTCCACCTCTTCACCAGTTGGAGCGGAAATTATTTACTACATCATAATTCAACAATAAAACAGGCTTGATATCTAGCTTTTAGACGCAACGTTATGTAATTCAGCAAATTTAAATCCGTTATATATTCCGACGATGATTATTTGCTTGATGTAAGTATAAGAGCTTAATTAAATTAGAGCGATAAATCGCTCACTACGAACAAAAGTTAGATTTTACATAATTTTATACAATTGAAAGCCACTGTAGCTATCTTTACAAGATTAAAAATCTTAATTTTAATTCACAAGATATTTGATGTATTTAGTAATAAGTTTTAGATAGATTTTAATACTGTTCGGTTAAGACAAGAGACGCGATGAATCGCCGTCTCTACAATAATCAGTCAGTTTTTCGTGTTGATGGCGATTTATGGCATCTTTAGTGATCTAGAATTTTCATCAAAAAAACTTAACCGAACCGGATTGATAGAGATTCTCGTTCTTAAAATACCAACTTGTAAAAACTTCTTTTTTTCATTACATTTAAAAAAAGCTCATATCTCAATTAATTTACTAGCCTACATAGAAAAAATGAAGCAGAAAGTACATTTGGAATCTTCAGATTGTTGCAGCTGTGAACATGACCATCACGAGAATCATAACCATGTTCATAATCACAATCATGATGAGAATCATAACCATGACCACAATCACGAACACGATGGAGAATTCAATCTGAAAAATGAGATATTGCCTTTGGTAGCGATTTTAAGTTTATATGCACCTGGTATAATTTTTGAAGATCAATTACACAATACATTTTACTCAATAGGTGAATATCTGCTTTTTATTCCTGCTTATTTATTAAGTGGATGGAGTGTTTTAAAAACTGCTGGGCGCAATATAGTCAGAGGTAGAGTATTTGATGAAACGTTTTTAATGACAGTAGCAACATTAGGGGCGATCGCAATTCATAAATTACCCGAAGCTGTCGGAGTCATGTTATTTTATAAGATTGGAGAATTGTTCCAAGATATTGCCGTCAGTCGCTCCCGTAACTCGATCAAATCATTATTGGAAATCCGCCCAGACTATGCAAATATCCAAATAGAAGGAGAACTGAAGAAAGTATCGCCAGAAACAGTAAAGATTGGAGATGTTATAGTTGTCAAGCCGGGAGAAAAAATTCCCTTAGATGGCGAAATTATAGATGGAAATTCGCAAATTGATACATCTGCATTAACTGGAGAATCTGTACCACGAACGGTAAGAACGGGAGAAACAGTTTTCGCTGGGACGATCAATAAAATAGGTGCGCTCGTCATTAGAGTCACAAAACTATTTGATGAATCTTCCATTGCCAAGATTTTAGACTTGGTGCAAAATGCCAAAAGCAAAAAAGCAGCAACAGAAAAGTTTATTACTAAATTTGCTCGATATTACACCCCAATTGTAGTTTTTACATCTTTAGTACTTGCAATATTACCTCCTTTATTCATTTCGGGTGCAACGTCTTCTGAATGGATTTATCGTGCCCTAATTTTACTAGTTATCTCCTGTCCTTGTGGACTCGTTATCAGTATTCCATTAGGTTACTTTGGAGGTGTGGGAGGTGCAGCTAGACGTGGTATTTTGGTTAAAGGCTCTACTTTTTTAGATACTTTAAATGCAGTTAATACAGTTGTTTTTGATAAAACTGGAACGTTAACAAAAGGGGTATTCAAAGTAGTAGAGATAGTACCATTAAATGGCTGGAATGAACAAGAACTGCTGCTATTAGCTGCCAAAGTAGAATCGCACTCAAATCATCCCATCGCTCAATCTATCTGCAAAGCTTATGGTGGAAAAATCGATGAATTTGAGATCGGAGATTATGAAGAAATAGCAGGCTATGGAATTAAAGCCAAGATTGAAAATAGGGTAGTAATAGCGGGAAGCGATCGCCTATTACATAGAGAGAAGATTTCTCACGCTAATTGCCAATTAGAAGGAACAGTTATTCATCTAGCAGTGGATGATATTTACGCTGGATATATTGTAATTGCTGATGAACTCAAAGAAGATGCTAGAGAAGCTATTCAAGCACTCAAGCGAATGGGTGTAGAAAGAACAGTAATGTTAACAGGAGATAATCAAGCGATCGCTTCCCGCATTGCTCAACAGCTTGGCATAGATACCTACGAAGCAGAGTTATTACCTGAAGAAAAAGTGAATGCCATTGAGAAGTTACTCAGCACCGCCAGCAAGCGTGGTAAAGTTGCCTTTGTTGGGGATGGAATTAATGATGCCCCAGTGATTGCTAGAGCAGATGTTGGCATGGCAATGGGTGGATTAGGCTCAGATGCAGCGATCGAAACCGCCGATATTGTAATCGTGACAGATGCACCATCCAAAGTGGCAGAAGCAATCCAAATCGCCAGAAAAACAAGGCAAATTGTTTGGCAAAATATTGGGTTTGCCTTAGCAATTAAAGGTGTATTTATTGGATTGGGTATTTTCGGGATAGCGACAATGTGGGAAGCTGTATTTGCTGACGTTGGAGTAGCAATGCTAGCAATTTTAAATGCAACTAGAGCGATAAAATAAAATTTTTGTGAAATTGGGAATCTATAATTGGGAAATTGTAGTAGTTAAACTATGAGTACTTCTCACTCATATTCTGCTACCCAATAGTAAAACCGATGAATTCATCAATCAAAAGCATTGCTATAGCTACTTTAGCTTTACTGCTAAACTATTCAGCAAACCCAGCCTTTGCACTACCTCAGAAAATCAATCACCCAATTACTGTTGCTAAATTGCAACCCTCAAAAGACACCTTAATTGTTCCTGGGGAAAGAGTAGGCCCGATAACACGCACAACCACCAAGCAGGATTTAGTCAAACTGTTTGGTGCATCCCATCTCGTTGATAAAACTATCTCTGGTGCTGAAGGAATAGGTAGCTTTGCAGCTACTCAGTTAAATCTAAATCAGGGGCGATCGCTCTTGGTAGTCTGGAGTGATAATACTCGTACTAAACCCCTAGATGTGCGTAACCTGGCTTGGGCTTGGAAAACCCGCGAAGGTATTGGAGTGGGAACCCCATTGAGCGAGTTACGCAAGAAATTAGGTGATTTTAAACTCTATGGATTGGGTTGGGATTACGGCGGCACGATTTTGTTAGATAGTAGTAAATTATCCCGTTATCAAGGCAAACTCATTTTACGAGTAGATACGGTTCCCAATGCTTCTGAAAAGTTCCCCAATGATTACCAATCAGTGTCTGGGGATGGTACTTTTTCTTCCAGCAATCCCCACTGGAAACCTTTAGGGATTAGGCTTGCAGAAATTATCGTTGTATTGAACCCAAGTCAGTAGTGGTATGTTAAATATCAGTTTGCCTGCTAGAGCTTAGAGTAACTATGAAGACAAGGTTCTCATACTGAGTCTTTGAGGCTGGTAAAGCAGTTAAGTTTTAATTAGAACAGCAACTTCTTGATGAAGAGATAAAACTGGCACTTCTTAAGCGACGATCTGGATCATATTGAGTCTGGATTGCAATCACGAGATTTATGTAAATATACAGTTATTTGGTGCATAGAAATCAGAATTTACTCACCTAGAAACAAGGAAAATAGAGATATTCAGTTAATTGGTGTTTGTTTATACTATTTAAATTTTTTGTAGTGGTTATACTCATAACTTAGGTTCTACCTGGGAATTAGGAAGTGGCTTTGCCACTTCTTTTTATTTATCTAGTATTCGAGTAAAAAATCGATTAAAAGTTAAAAGTAACTTTGTTGAACTTTTAACCTTTATTAATTGTTATACTATTTCACAAAATATCTGCTAGACATTCATTGGTAGAGGCGTACATCTATACACCTCTACAAACGATTCATTTCTTGCAAAGATTGTTGATAATAGTTATGATACCGTGTGCGTTTAACTGGCCAAGCAGTCTGGCGGAATTTTTGTCATATAAACATGATGTTAATCATTACTCATTGTATCTTGCCATCTCTCACGCCTGGGCTTGCTCTCCACATCGCGCGATCGCATTTCTTGCCAAGTCCCCCACATTAGGGATTGCTGTTTTTCAACATGGTTAATAAACTGCATAATTGAGTGATCTGCTTTGATGGGAGTTTTCAAATCAAACTGAATTGTTTGAAGAATTTTGATGTCACCCATGAGAAAGTACTTAGCTGCAATCTTAGTCAGCCATAGCACAACTCGATTGCATAACCAACCAAAAATTCCTTTACGTTTTTTAGTCATCAACAGAACTTGACCTTCAGTTTTTCCCCCTTCGTGGAGGCGAACTGCAACCATCATGTGGACATGAAAGAAATCAGGGCCAAGTGTCACAATGCCAATGCTACCGTACCAATAGCAAATACTGTAAGTTATGACATTTTTGTAGAAAAGACGGATGAGCTTAATCAAAAAGAAATTGTCTTTGATGGGTGTAGTATTACTGAAGATAATCGCATTCTCGTTTAGTTCGTGTCTTTCAAAAATAATTTCTAATGGCAATTGGTGAACTGTATTGAGGTGTTGAGCATCAATTGCATTAATCATCACTACATTGGGGTGACAGTTCAGCAAGAAGTGGGAATGGATGGCGACATCACACTCTTTTTGTTCTAATTCTGGAACAAAAGGTAGAGGTTGCTGTGGTATTTCTCCAGTCCAAACCCAAATCATCCCATATTTTTCAGCAGTGGGCCAAGTTTGTAATTTTAGGGAAGGTGGTACATCTAAACATGGGATATCAATACACATCCCCTCAGCATCAAACTTCCAGTGGTGGAAAAAACAACGTAGTGCATTACCCTCAACTTTGCCTTCAGCAAGGTGAGCGCCCATGTGTGGACAGTAAGCATCAAAGGTAACTACTCTTTTGTCTTTACCCCGGTAAATCACTAGTTCTCTACCCAAAATTGTGACAGGTTTTACTTCACCCACCCGCAGATTTTCAGAGGGTATTACCCAATACCATCCCTCAATAAAACGCTCTGGATTATTGAAATTTTTAGGTTTACGGTTTGAGCTAAAAGTCTGCGAATTGAGATTCATTTTTATGGTTTCACTTGAGGTGAAGCTGTTGATCTAGAAGTAACATGAGGACTAGAAAAAAACAGTTACTTTCAGTACCATGACAAACAGTCACCCAATCAATAGCTCAAAGCAGAGAGGCAAAATATTAGGTAGAATTTATTAAATTTGTTAAAACTATACTAGTCAGATATCAGCTTATATAAGCTGATATCCATTGAGAATAGATATTTGCAAAATTACAAATTAGTAACAGTTATAATTAGATAAAAATTTAAACTACTACGCCAATTTTTTTTAAAATCTCAAATGACTTAATGAATTAAAAAAATATGTCATAATAATTACAATATTTGAGAAAATCTGCCGTGTTAACTCAGGAAACAGAACTGCTTTTAATTGGTTAGGTAACAGATATAAGCGGAATCTCCATTAGGACAATTCGCTATTACGAGAGTTTAGGCTTAATCCAATCATCAAGACGAACAGAGGGAGGCTTCCGCCAGTTTTCATTGGATGTGCTGACTCGTCTAGCATTCATTAAAAGGGCACAAAATCTTGGTCTTAGCTTAGAGGAGATTGGAAATATTCTTCAGGTTTATGACCAAGGACAAGCTCCCTGTGGTGAAATTCAAGAAAAGCTCGAAGACAAGCTCTTGCAAATCGATCGCCAAATCGATCAGTTGTTAACTTTACGGTCTGAAATAAAGGGGTTACTTTCAGGTTGGAAGAATATGGGCGGACAGCATGAAGATACAATTTGTCCGATCATTCAAAATACTCTCAGTACTGAGTGCTGACAAAAAAGTAAGAAATGAAGAAACACCTAAAGATTGTATAAATGGGGCTGGTAGTCAAAGAAGTACTACATTATTCCCAAGGGAGATTAGGAATATCTTGAATAATATCCGGGAAAGCAACTTCTGCAATCTGATACAGGTATCGAACCGCATAAAATTCACTAATAAACCCAATTGGTTTTATCTCATTCATGCTTTTAGGGTAATAGCAACTATATGCACACCAAATTCTTTTATAGCACTCTTGAATATATCCAATAAGTGCATTCAAGTATTCCAGAAAAATAGCTTTTTCAGGTTGTTCTTGAACAAGTTTCTTATGTTGCCAAGGAAGATCGGGTACAGAATCATACGCCGTATCTGGAAAAGCAGCATCCATAACTTGATGCAAGTATCGAACCGCGTAGAATTCTTTCTTGAAGCCACTTACTTCTACCATGTCCATGTAGCCAAAAGAATAACAACTATGTGCTAGCCATGTGCCGTCGAAGCATTCTCGAATATATCCAAGCAGCAATCCCTTCTCTCCTACTACAACTGTTTTCTCAGGACACTCTTTGATAATTAGACCTTGTTCGCGCATGGCTAATAGCTCTTCTCCTTGCCATGAATGTCCTTGCCGATCGTAGCCACAAATTTGCTCTGGATAATCCCAACCAGAAGTATAAAATTTATAGTTACTAAGGCAAGGACAGTGAAATACTTGAAAGTGCAAACTCATAAGAGTTAAGGTTTTTTTATAATTCTACAAAAGATGATGACGCATTTAAAAGTCAATCAAATTGCCAAGCACTAAAATTACGTTTATTGCAGGAGATGCCTCCACTAGGAGTACCATTTAATTGAACTCTTGGATATAGTCTTAAGTTCAAGCAATTATTTCATTATTCACTCAGAATTTAGGACTCAGGACTTTTATAAAGAAGAAACCACCACAACTCTAATCCAATCAAGGCTAAACCAGCGATCGCAACACCAACTTTCAAGCCTAAAGGTTGCTCGATACTATGAAATTGGCTATTTTGCTCTGGTGAATGGGCTGGCATTTCTGCTAATGCTACGCCTGATGTTCCAGCGAGCAGCACTAAAACTGTAAGGCTTCCCCAAAGCGTTTTTTGATTGAACATTTCCTCAATTACCCTGCAATTATGAGCTAATTTTTGGTTGAAAGTTACGCAATCTTAGAGCATTGCTAACAACAGAGAGCGAAGAAAGAGCCATCGCCGCCCCGGCGATAATTGGATTGAGTAACCAACCAAAGATGGGGAACAAAATTCCCGCCGCAATGGGAATACCAATGACGTTGTAAACAAAGGCAAAGAAGAGATTTTGCTTGATATTGTTGATGGTGGCGCGACTAAGTTGAATTGCTGTGACAATTCCTTGCAAATCTCCAGAAATTAGTGTGATATCGCTAGCTGCGATCGCTACATCTGTTCCCGTACCAATAGCAATTCCCACATCAGCCTGTGCTAACGCTGGCGCATCATTAATGCCATCACCTACCATTGCGACAATTGAGTGCTGAGTTTTGAGTGAGAATTTACGAGAATTCTCTTTCCTTACTCCCCTGCTCCTCTGCTCCCCTGCCCCTCGGTCACTGAGCGTAGCCGAAGTGCTGCCCCTCTGCTCCCCTTGCAAAGATTGGATAATCGCCGCCTTTTGATCTGGACGCACTTCGGCAAAGATTCGCTGGATGCCAACTTGTAGAGCGATCGCATCAGCAGTTTTACGATTATCTCCGGTAAGCATTACTACTTCTAAACCTAACTTCTGTAAGGCTTTCACCACTGCTGCTGATGAAGGTTTTAGGGCATCGGCAATACCCATTATTCCTTGTAGTTCGCCATCTACAGCAATCAAAATAACTGTTTTACCAGCAGCTTCCCAGGCATCTTTATACTGCTGGAGACTCATGGTGTTAATTCCAAGTTCTGTTAACCAGCGTTGTGTACCAATTTGCACAAGCCGATTTAAAACAACTGCTTGGACACCACTACCTGCATTAGCTACGAAGTTTTTTGCATCTATTAAACTCACTTCTTGAGACTGGGCGTATTTCACCACCGCTTCAGCTAAAGGATGTTCAGAATTTCGTTCCACCGTTGCTGCTAACTGTAAAAGCTGGATTTCATTACCATTAGCTGTGCCGTTGACAGTTACAAAGTCTGTAACTGTAGGTTTACCCTGAGTTAAAGTGCCAGTTTTATCTAGAACGATGGTTTGAATTTTGTGTGCTAGTTCTAAACTGTCAGCACCCTTAATCAAAATGCCATTTTCTGCACCTTTGCCCGTCCCCACCATTACAGAAGTGGGAGTAGCTAAACCCAAAGCACAAGGACAAGCGATAATCAGTACACCCACCGTTGTCATTGTGGCTAGGGTGAGGTTGCCCGTAAAATTAAACCAAATGACGAAAGTGGCGATCGCAACGGCAATTACAGCTGGTACAAACCATCTTGTAACTTGATCTGCCAAGCGCTGAATTGGTGCTTTAGAACCTTGGGCTTGTTGCACTAGTTTGACAATTTGAGCCAAAAATGTATCATTTCCGACCCGTGTCACCCGAAACTGAAATGCACCCGCACCGTTAATCGTGGCCCCAATCACCTCATCTCCTGGCTGCTTTTTAACTGGCAAACTTTCACCAGTCACCATCGCTTCATTTACCGTTGAAGCGCCTGTAATCACTTCGCCATCCACCGGAATTTTTTCACCAGGACGCACTAAAATCACATCGTTGATTCTAACTTCGACGATGGGAACATCAATTTCTCTACCATCACGAATAACTCTGGCATCTCTAGCTTGCAGTCCGATGAGTTTGCGGATAGCTTCAGAAGTTTGTCCCCTAGCCCGATTTTCCAGCAACCGCCCTAGCAAAATTAAGGTGATGACAATGGCGGCAACTTCGTAATAAATATGAGGAATCAAGCCTTGAGCAATAAAAAATTTTGGAAAAACAGTGACAAACAAAGAATATAGATATGCTGCACTTGTACCCAAAGCAATCAGCGTGTCCATCGTTGCCGTATGGCGCTTGAGAGATTTCCAGCCATTGCGGTAAAAAGATCCACCACACCAGAACACGACAGGGGTTGTCAACACTAACTGCATCCAAGAATTTTGCAAGAAGCTTGGAATCAAGGGTAAATTTAGCCCAGTCATCATGGGCAACGACCCCAAAAATAAGAAAATGCTGATTACACCTCCCACCGCTACCTTGAGGGAGAGTTGGCGTTGTAATGCTTGCCGACTTGCTTTCTCACCATCATCTTCGGTGAGCAATTCTTCCTGAAGTGAGTCAGAAGAGTATCCCGCAGCTGCGACCGCACCTTGGATTTTCTCTAAATTGGCTAGAGAGCGATCGTATTTGATCGTAGCTTGCTCTGCTCCAAAGTTAACGTTACAGTCAATTACCCCAGAAACAGAGCGAATTGACTTTTCAATGTTGTTGGCGCAAGCGGCACAACTCATGCCTCGAAGTTTGAGTGTGAGAGTATCCATAACTAGATGAACCCCTGTGATTAGTGTGAGAGGAGCGTGAAGAAGGCAGGAGGCAGTGAAACACTGCCTCCTGCCTTTCTTGCTAAAAATTAAGCAACTGGATAACCCGCAGCAGCTAACGCTTCCTTAATTGCTGTTTCTGATGCTTGAGTTTCTACACTGACAAGCTTGGTTGTTGGATCGGCCTGAACGCTAGCATTAGCATCGATTGCCTGAAGTGTTTTGGTGATGGTGCTTGCACAAGCAGAACAAGCCATGTTGGGAACTGTGAGTTGGAGAGTCATAGATTTACGGGATAAAATGAACAACTTAGCCAGATCGAGCTGGATGACTGAGACGTATCCCTCACACATCAGAAATAACTGGGAAGAGAGTCGCCTTGAATTCATCCTAGACTCTCTAGCCGGCTGGAGAGTCTAGAGATTTTTAAAAGTTTTTCGCTAAACTTCAAATTTCTTTACAACTTTGGTTTGGGCAGGGCTATTTCATTCCCTAAATTGCATGAAAAATCAAGGGTTCTAGCGATTAAAGATTGATTATTTTCTTACCAACGTGCCGATAAAATGAAAAATTTTACTGTTGTTTAAGTGCTTAAAAGTTCATCTCATTGTCACCCTCCTCAATGCATCGGGGAGGGTTAAGGTGGGGTAAAACCTTGATTAATCAGCTATTTTAGAGTTTTGTCTACACCGTAGCTTTAATCAGGGAAGGTTGAGACAGGTCAAAATAATGTGCAGCTTCACAGAGAATTGGTATTAACTGTTGACAGTGGAGAAATCTTACTGGAGTTGCTTTAATTTATTATTTGCCGATAGCAATAACTCTTGAGCTTTTAAATAAACAGTTGTACCTTTTTCTACCTTTTCTAATTGGTTAATAATCCCGTGGAACTGACTAATTATGCGATTGCGATCCAAATTTTTGGGGTCAGTGGGAATTGAAGCCACTAAACTTTCTATTTCTCGTTGTGCCATAAAGAAAGCCTGTACAGAAACGGACTCAGCTTGTCTTCTTACTTTGACTTGACCCAAATTAGTCTCATAAATTGCTAATAACTTTTGTGCTTCCAGATAACCTACCAAATCTTCAGAAGAAATCTGTTTTAAGCGATTAATAGCTTCTGACCATAAATTTTCTATTTGTTCCCATTCGGTGACTGTGTGCGGTGGATTTTGACCAGCTTTTGCAGCTTGCCAAGAAAATTGCTGCGCTGCGGTAATTAAAGCACTGACGCGCTCATTTCCCGCTGCTAATCCCACAACTTCTTTAAAATCACGCTTGTAGGCATCTAGTTGATTTTGAGCAGTTTTTCCGGCTAAGGTTTGTCCGGGAATCTCTTCTAACTTATCCAATGCTGAACGCCAAGCTGCGATCGCCGACTTTTTATCGGTTACTGTTGTAGCAATTTGATACTGCTGTTTTGCATTCAATAATGCCTGGCTATTATCAGTGAGCAAGGTTTGAGCGTTTTTTTCCTGAAAAACCTTGGCTTCTAGTTGTCCTACTTGACGACGTGCTGCATTCAAACCGTAAACGCTGAACCGCCAGTCGTACCACCAATATTTGTATTCCGGCCAATCGTTAACCAACCCAATTGGCAAGTTATTTAGATGTGTTTTTGTCTGTTGCAGTTGCTGTTCACCCAACGCCAAATCTGCCGCACTAGTGGGTTTTTCAATCAAGTATTCAGCTTGCTCAATTGATATCAACGCCTGTCGATAGTGCTGTTCCATGCTCATGTAACTGGGTAGCAATAAAAAAGGTGCATTTTGCACCACACTCCGACGAATTATTGGGTAAGGCTGATTCGCCACCCAAACCACACCTGCGGGAATGCCGATAAGTACTGCTATCCATATCAATTTAGTACCTATACCTCTGTTGGGTTTGCTAGGTCTTTTTTGATGCGATATACTGCTAACCTGCCCCTGTGCTGCTATTTCCTGTTCTAATTCAGCTAGAGTTTTTGGTTTTGATGGTTTTGCTGGTTGCTTCAGCCCTGTAGGTTGTTGGCTGATTACAGATGGATTTATCCCAGAAACATTTTGAGAGTTATTACGAGAAAATTTTTTAGTAATTTTGTGTAAAAAGGTCATATATAGATTCAGTGCTTAGTTTAGTATTCCCCAACTAAGCTCGAAATAAAAACAATACGTGGCTTTTTACAAAAGCTCTAAGGGTGCGATCGCTATTTTATAGTATTTTTGTACCCTGAAAAAGTGGTATCCACAGGTCATATTGATGTGCAGGTTGAAGCAGAAATGGTAGACCTTGTGGCGCGATTGAGTCTGGTGTTGACGTTTAAGGCGTAGCTGCTAAATAAAAAGCCCCTGGTCAACGCCAGGGGTATCCATCTTTATTCCCTCATTTAGAATGGCATCTGTAAAGCTATAGTAAATCCGTATTAATGCGATAAACGCATAGCAATGATGATTATTTTGCAATCAGCTAGATAGGAAGTTACTCAGTGGCATGGATGAGAGTGATGTCTACGATGGTCACTGAGCTTGTCGTACCACTTGCCTACGGCACGCTCCGCAAACGTGGAAGCAAGCTACGCAAAGCGTCTTGTAGAGAAGTGCGGGCTGCGCCTACGCCTTTTGCAATCTCCATTCAAAACATGGGATTGTGTTCATTATCCCAACACTTGCGATCGCTCCAATTTCTGCCAGTATGTTCGCATTCAGATGCATTATCTATCCAAGGGATCGATGTAGAGTGGTACGAGTTTCCAATGGAAGTGAATAAGCTAGCACTGAATAAGGGTAATAATAAGGATAAAATTATTAATGTACAAATTGGTAGAGTGATTAAATATCCAATGAGCAGTACAATGTTGCTACGAGTCAAAAGAAATGTACTTATTTTATTGTTCTTTTGACGAGTTTTTAAGCTGGTTTTTGAATTCAACAAATGCATAATGCAACCCTATTAATGCCAGCTTATATAACAATCACATTTGATTTTTAAAAGCCAAGCGAACTGAGAGCAAGCCAATCAGGTTTTGCTCTCTAGTCTATTTAGCAAAAATCAAATATAAGTCTTATATAAGTATGGATTTTTACGTAAGAACATTATTCAAGCTATACACTCTGATGTCAAAGGCAGAAATGACGACTTCTTATAATTTTTAATTTTTGGGCGCAAAAAAAATTTTTACATGAAAATATGTTGAAGTTTTGGCAACCACTTTTGTGTAAATACTGATAAATTTCACTCACAGCGTTCTTTTGTCAATGCAGCAAGAATACTGATATAACGCTGGATTGTTACATATCTGTATCTGATATCAAAATTTGGTTAGCAAAATTTTGCCTAATGCTGGCAGTATAGAAGTAGCGTTAATATTTTCTTATGCCTAGAGATAAGAAATCTAAAGCTTTAGAAAGGGGTGTATCTGATGTTGTCGGTTATGAAATTTTTTTAACTGAACTAAAAACACGAATTTCTAGCGCTCAGTTACGCGCCGCAATAGCAGTCAACAAAGAATTAGTATTACCCTACACTTTTGATTTTCTCAATTTAGGTGAAGATTTTCTGGAACCTAATTTTGAGCCTGCTTTAATCAACCACATCCGCGATTTTTTAATAGAGTTAGGGGTTGGTTTTGGTTATTTAGGTAGTCAATACCATCTTGAAGTTGGTGGTGAAGACTTTTATATTGATTTGTTGTTTTACCACGCACGTTTACACTGCTTATAGTGATTGACCTAAAAATTGAAGAGTTCAAACCAGAGTATTCTGGTAAGATGAATTTCTATGTTAGTGCAGTGGATGATTTATTGAGGCAACCAGATGATCAGCCTACAATTGGAATGATTCTATACAAGAGTAAAAGTAAGGTAATTGCCGAACATTCCCTGCGAGATATGCATAAGCCAATTGGTGTTTCTGTGTATCAGCTACAAGATATTTTGCCGGAGGCTTTGCAAGGTAATTTGCCAACGATTGAGCAGTTAGAAGCTGAATTGGAAACGATTACTAAAATTGAATTAAGGCTCGTTTAGGTGCAAAATTTCAGGGGAGAATAATTCATCCACTTGGAGAGACGTAGATGAGCAAAACGAAATCTAGCAATACTAACTTGACCAAAGAAAACGTGGTCAGCGGGAGACGCAAAAAACGGAGAGAGTATTGAATAACTCCTCCGCGTCTTTGCGTCTTCAATAAACAACTACCACCAAATTCGATTTCCATTTTCGTCAACTCGCGCTTCCCGAATTACGTCGGAAATTTCTTCAGCATCTTTAACGTGGTGGAGTGCCTTCTTTTCGCCGTTGGGTTCATCCACAACGAAGTAAGTCGGGACTGTGATTGTGTCGCCTGTAATATCTGGTACATGATCAATAGCTGCCTGTTTAGCCTTCTCTTCAACTGATTGAGGCTTATCAGAAATTCTATCTCCTGGATTCGCGGTTAGGTTTCTTTCGTTCACATCTGGCTTTTCACGAGAATCCCGATCTTCGCCTACTGGTTGATTAATTTGATTTTCTTGATTTTTATCACTCATGGCGCTTTCAGTTATTAAAATATGGAACTCGACTAACAACAGCTTAAAAAATCAAGAGTATAAAGAGTTCTTTCTCTGGAGAGAGTTTGAGAATATATTTTGAATAGATTTTGTGAGGAACATATCTTAGGTTATAGCCTAGCTCTGAGGTTTATAAATAACCTCCTACTCCAGAAATAAATAATAATTAAAAATTACAGTTCAGGAACAACTCTTAAAAAAGCCAATTTTATGAAAATCAACCCACAGTAAACATAAATGTAGATTAATCCTAATGCGATCGCACCGTAGTATATTAGTAGACCTTGCTAGGTAAATCGCATCATCATGGAACATTCTTCTATTAATGGCAAAATTCCAGCGAGGATAAAAACACGCCGGGATTTTTAACCTATGTGCTAGGTACTACAGTTGCATCAGTAGCTATCGGATATCTATTTCCCAAAGTCAGCCAAAGTCGTCTCAGGGTCGAGTTGTTCGTGACCCAGCTAAACGTTCTTTACCACTAATCACTGTAGTAGTCAAGCAAAACCAAATTCATTTGGTCGATCGCAGACCTGCTGTAGATCCTCCTTAAGCTACCAGTAAAAAATCAAATTTAACAATGCCACCATACTTTTTCAGCAAATTTATGAATTATAAAAGACTAACAAAAATTACTGCATGATTTAAATTTGTCGGGTAAGCTGACAACAGCAGTTTCATTCTCAAACCAATGACCACAAGTAGTCCCAAAATTTTAGCCCTGGACTTTGATGGAGTGATTTGCGACGGATTAATTGAATATTTTGAGGTAGCATGGCGTACCTACTGTGAAATTTGGTCTTCTGCTAACGACACACCGCCAGATGATTTAGCTTTGAGATTCTATCGACTAAGGCCTGTTATTGAAACGGGTTGGGAAATGCCCATTTTAATTAAAGCCTTGATAGATGGAATTCCTGACGAAAAGATTCTTCATGAATGGGTGAGCATTGCCCCACAAATTTTGTTAAATGATAAGCTCCAAGCAAGAGAAATTGGTGCAAAACTAGATCACCAGCGAGATGAATGGATTACCACTGATTTAGGTGGTTGGCTGAGTCTGCATAGATTTTATCCGGCTGTAGTAGAAAAAATAAAATTAACTATTGACGGTGGAGTTAAACTATACATTGTGACAACTAAAGAAGGGCGCTTTGTAGAGCAGTTGTTGCAACAAGAAGGAGTGAATTTACCACCAGAAGCAATCTTTGGAAAAGAAGTCAAGCGTCCCAAATATGAAATTTTGCGAGAATTAATTCAGTCAGCAGAAGATAAGTCAGTTAGTCTCTGGTTTGTAGAAGATAGACTCAAGACATTACAGTTAGTCCAACAGCAAGCAGACCTTGAAGATGTAAAACTTTTCCTTGCAGACTGGGGCTATAATACGCAAGCAGAAAGGGAAACTGCTCAAAACGATCCGCGAATTCAGTTGTTATCACTTTCTCAGTTTGCCAAAGATTTCTCCGCTTGGCTTTAATATATTAAATATCTAGTCAAAAAGAGACGTAGCGCTGCTATGTCTCTACAAAGATTCGGAATGATGGATATTTAATTTCTGGACGTATTTATATAAATTAAATATGTATTTTGTAAATTTAGCTGAAATAATAACTCATAACTATTCACTCCTAACTTCGTACTTACTTTTATGCTTGACCTAACAAAACTGGCGCGACAAATGCAGGGTTTAAGTCAGCATCTTACCTTAGAAGCTGCTGCTAGTCGTCAGCGTTTAGAACTGGCACAACAACATTTAAAAAATGCTTACGAGTGTCAACAAGATTTAATCGATCGCCAAGAAAAATGGCGCGATCGCATTCTCTTTGCTAATGCTACCCCAATTGAGCCGCTAGAAACCTGCATCGATATCCCAGTTCCCCCCAAAATTCATACTGTCATTGCTACCGATGGTTCCCAAATTGCCCCCAACCATCACGAAATTGCTTATTGTTATCTCCTAAATATCGGCAGAGTCGTCTTACACTACGGACAAAATCGCCATCCATTACTCGATAGTTTGCCAGAAGTATTTTACCGCCCAGAAGATTTATATATGTCTCGGCAATGGGGAATTAGAACCGAAGAATGGATGAGTTTTCGCCGCACTGCTTCCGAAACAACGGTGTTAGCAGAACTTGCGTGTGATGCAGCACAAGCGGAAACGCCAGCGCTAGCGATGGTAGATGGTTCGCTAATTTACTGGTTTTTAGAACAGTTGCCGATAGATGCACGCGATCGCATTTTACCCCCTATCTTAGAAGCTTGGCAGCAAATGCGTGATGCTCGAATTCCTTTAATGGGCTATCTTAGCGCCTCTCGCAGCATCGAAACAATGAACTTTTTACGGTTATTAGCTTGTCCCCATCCAGCGCCAGACTGTAAAAGTCATTGTCCAAATCAGCTAGAAAAAGTACCTTGTAAAATTTTTGAACAGTTGCGAGATACTTCTGTTTGGGCAAGCAGACTCAAACCAGGACAACGCACTACTTTGTGGCGCAGCAATTCTCCTATTCTCGAACTTTATGGCGATCAAATCATTTACTTTTGCTACGTCCACGTTGGCACTGAAATCGCCCGAATTGAAGTTCCAGCATGGGTCGCCGAGAATGCAACCATGTTAGACCAAGCACTGGGACTGATGTTAGCACAAGTACAAAAAGGATATGGCTACCCTGTAGCGATCGCCGAAGCGCATAATCAAGCAGTAGTAAAAGGTGGCGATAAAGCGCGTTTCTTTGCGCTTCTCGAACAACAAATGATTAAAGCTGGTTTAAAAAACGTGGGAACTTCCTACAAAGAAGCCAGAAAGCGCGGGAGTATTGCTTAAAATAATTTGTAATGACGCTCCTGCGTCGCTAACGCTGCGCTAACGTAATTCATAATTCGTCATTGAATTCTTAAGTACGAATTACACTTTGTGGTACTAATGCCTTGGCTTAAGGACAATGACAGGTAAAAATTCTGATTAATTCAGTTTACTTAACACTTCTTATCTTAATTTTAAAATATAAATGTTTACTTTACAGCTTTTTAGGGAAACCTTTATTTAGTAGATAAATAAGTCAATCGCTAGCTTACTTAGTAGAAACTAGTAGATAGTTATTGACTATACATCAAGTTAACTACGTTTTATTCGTAAGCAAAATAGTCTTTGCCATAACTGATATTAGGTGAGTCTCTAGGTTGATATATCTTATCAAAATGGGTGTTCAACTTCAGTAAAAAACGTACTAACTTATTTAACCTTTATTAAAAAAGATTCATACCTAAAAAGCTGATGAAACTAGTTAAATCTGAGTACAAACAATCTGAAGAAAAATACTCTCGATTTTTCTCACTTTCTATAGATTTATTGTGTATTGCTAATTTTGATGGTTATTTTAAGTATTTAAATCCAGTATGGACAAAAACACTAGGTTGGTCAATTCAGGAACTTGTTACTAAACCCTTTATCGAATTTATTCATCCTGAAGACCGTGAATCTACTATTGCAGCAGCCCAAAAAATTACACAATCTGTAGATGCAGTCAGCTTTGAAAACCGCTATCTTTGTCAGGATGGTTCTTACAAATGGCTATCGTGGAATGCGACTGGTTTTAGTGAAGAAAAGTTGATTTATGCAGTAGCTCGTGACATAACTATTAACAAAGAGAATGAAATAGCCCTAAAAAATTCTATCCAAGAATTAAAAGCTTTTAAATTTGCCTTAAATGCTCATTCACTGGTAGCTATTACTGATAGGGCTGGAAGAATAACCTATGTGAATGACCTATTTTGTGAAGTTTCTAAATATTCTTCAGAAGAACTTCTAGGGCAAGATCATCGAATTATCAATTCTGGATACCACACAAAAGAATTTTTTGCAAACTTATGGAAAACTATTGCCCAAGGAAAAATATGGAAGGGAGAAGTTCAAAATAAAGCCAAGGATGGAACTTTTTATTGGGTTGATACTTTGATCGCCCCAATGTTGGGACAAGATGGAAATCCTTATCAATATGTATCAATTCGTACAGATATTACACAGCGTAAGCTTTCAGAGTTAGCTTTATTGGAGCGATCGCGCTTGTCAGTTTTGAGTGCAGAAGTCAGTTTAGCTTTATCTCAAAGTGGCACACTTCCAGAAATTTTGCAAAATTGTACAAATACTATTTCCCAATACCTTGATATCGGCTTCGTTTGTATCTGGACATTTGAACGCCAGACAAACCAGCTACAATTACAAGCTGGCGTTCATTGCACAGATATTACTTGTAGTGCTTTGAGCGATACTCAAGATTTCCCAGAACATATTGCTTTAGTCAATAATATTATTGGCTCAATGATTCAAAATCATCAAGCTATTTTTAACCAAGAACTATCCGTTAATCATTCAGAAAAGCTTATAGAGTCTACATTTTCAATTTCTCGATTTTCTGCTTATCCATTAATAGTAGAGCAGCAAATAATCGGTATAATGGCTTTATTTAGTAAGCAATTATTTACCGAACCAACTCATAACCTATTAAATTGGATTGCTAATAATATTGCTGTAGCTATTGACCGAATCTGGGCGCGAGAAGAACTACTTAGCCGTCGGGAAGCCTTATTACTGCGTCTAGCTAGCCAAATTCGCAGTTCTCTTGACCTAGATATGATCCTAGAAACTGCTGTGAATGAAATTCGCAGCTTATTACAAATTGACCGTTGCTACTTTCTTTCTTATTTACCGCACCCATCCCAAGCAAGTCTAACTATTACCTATGAAGCACGAAACCCTAACTTAACAAGTATGTTAGGCAGTATTCCACTGCAAAAAAGCAATTTTTTTACTCAGAATCTTCTCTCTCAAGAACTAATCTGCATCGAAAATATTAATAGTAAATCACAACTTGATTATGATATGCAAGAACTTTTAACTGAGTTTGGGATCACATCTCAACTAATGCTACCAGTTAAGAGTAATTCCGGGGAGATTGGAGCAATTGTGTGCAGTCATTGTAGTGGCGATCGCATTTGGAATAACAGTGAAATTAGCCTGTTACAAGCTGTTTGCGATCAAATAGCGATCGCTATCGATCATGCACAACTTTATACCCAAAGTCGTGCTGCTACTTTAGAAGCTCAAACCCAAGCTGAAAAGCTCACTGAAACCTTGCATAAATTGCAACAAACTCAATCTCAACTGATCCAAAATGAAAAAATGTCTAGTTTAGGACAATTAGTCGCCGGAGTTGCCCATGAAATCAACAATCCAGTTAATTTTATTCATGGTAACTTAACCTATGCTAACGAATACTTTCAAGAGATGTTAACTCTCTTGCACCTTTATCAGCAACACTATCCCCAACCGGAAGTAGAAATTGAAGATTTCACAAAAAAAATTGATTTGGAATTCCTTACTAGTGACCTTTCTCAACTTCTTTCCTCGATGAATATGGGTACTAATCGTATCCGTGAAATTGTTTTGGGATTGCGAAATTTTTCTCGCCATGATGAAGCAGATAAAAAATTAGTTGATATCCATGAAGGAATTGAAAATACGTTATTAATTTTGCACCATCGTTGGAAAAATAATGGAATTGGCTTAGATATATCTATAGTTAAAGAATATGGCGATTTGCCTCTAGTTGATTGTTATGCTGGGCAGCTTAATCAAGTATTCATGAATATTTTAACTAATGCGATCGATGCCTTAGAAGATTCAATGTTAAAGAAAAAGACAAATCATAAACCACAAATTATAATTTGTACTGAAATTTTAGAGAGTAAATTTGTCCTCATCCGAATTGCTGACAATGGATTAGGAATGGTAGAAGACATTAAAAAGCGGTTATTTGATCCATTTTTTACCACAAAAGAGGTAGGAAAGGGAACAGGTTTAGGACTTTCAATTAGCTACCAAATTGTAGTAGAAAAACATGGTGGAATTTTGAATTGTCTATCAGAACCAGGAAAAGGTACAGAATTCTGGATTCAAATTCCCATTTAAAATACTCTACGTTTAAAAATACCATGTTTTTACGCAAAGCTGTACTTTGACATTTATTTAAAAAAAAATATGTAAATAGCCCTCTGCTCACATAGTATGTATAACTGATAACTGATCTTAGTCTGCTCATGTAGACTAAGGTCAGTTAGTCGTTCCGTACTCTAAGATCAACTATCTATAATTTAAATTGAATTTTATGAACAAATGCTTAGTAGCACCGTGGCACGTTACTAAATATCGCTTATTCAGTAAAAGTAAAGTTTTGATTGTAGCGGTAATCATGGCGCTAATAAATACAGGCTGTATTGGAAAAGAATTTCAGAAAAATAAGCCTGTTGTGGATAGTGTCTCAAGTAAACAAAACTTACCAACTTTAAAAATTGGGATGCTACTTACACAAAGCCGGATAGAGCAAGAACAGATGATTAAACCCTTAAAAGAATACTTAGAGCAATCTCTTGGAGAAAGGGTTGATACTGAGTCGCCATCAAAAATTATTGGGGGACAAGGGAGACACAAAAAACTAGAGATCGATAAAGTGCAAGATGCGATCGCCAGTTCAGTAGATTTTCAGATTGCTAAGGATTATGAGCAAATAATTGACTGGCTATTGCAAGATAAGCTAGACATGGCTTATTTAGGGCCTATGAGCTATCTGGAGGCAATAGACCGGGGTGCTAAAATTGAACCGTTGGTTGCTCCCATTGATAAACATACGGGACAACCCTGGTATCGGGCGTGTATCATTATCAAAAAAGACAGTCTCATCAAAACCTTAAAAGACCTCAAAGGTAAACGTATTGCCTTTGTAGACAAATTATCAACCTCTGGGTATTTGATGCCACTAGCAACGTTCAAAAAACTAGGAATTGATGATCGTCAAAATTTTGCTCAAGTCCTCTATGCTGGTAGCCATAGTAATAGTATGGCTGCATTAGAAAATGGCATTGTTGATGCCGCAGCGACTAATATTCCCTCTTACTTGAAACGGCAAAAAAGCGGCAAGCTAACACCTCAAAATTCCAGAATACTGTGGGAATCTGCCCCCATACCTAATTCTCCAATAGTAGTGTCCAAAAAACTGCCACCTGAGTTAGTTCAACGACTAAAGCAGGCTTTTATTAGTAGCCCAGAAGGTCTTGAGGATATTATCGGAACTGAGTCAGCTGGATACACCCTTGTTATTTCTTCAGATTACGCTCCTATCGAGCAACTCCGAAAATATCTCAACTTAATTTCTGTTCCGGCAAAATGAAAATTTCTACAAAGTTTTTTACAGGTTCATCTGTGTCTGTCGGACTGATAATAGCTATTCTCGTTGGCAATAATGTAGCTGTACAACAAATTAAGCAGACTATCCGTGAGAAAAGCAATCAAACCACTGAAACTATCAGAGTTGCTCTGATTGCGGAAAATGCCTTGAAATCTGAAATTATTGAACTCAAAGATATTATCTTACTTAAAACTCAAGATACAGGAAAAGTCAAGTTTTCAAAAGAGTTTTTAGACTCCCTGGATAAATTAGAAAAACTGATGCCAAATGCTACAGAAATTTCAGTGATTCGCCGCCGTCACCAGTTTCTTAGCCAATTAGCAAGTCAACTAACTAATTGGAATTATCAGGACACTTCTTTAGCAGATTCCCAGCAATACTTTAGAGCCATCAATTCCTTTGATAGAGATATTGAGTTGTTCCTGAGTCAGGTGATTAAACGTGCGAACCAGCAGAACCTCCTAGTTGAAGATGAACTGGAAAATTTATATCAAGTGCAGAGAATTATCTCCTTTGTAGTTGTGCAAGTAATTGTAATGCTATTTGTTGGTAAATTTCTAGTTATTTGGCGTCCAATGATTAAATCTTTGGAAAAATTACAAGCAGGAACAGCAGAAATTGCTGCCGGAAACCTAGATTACCGTTTAGATATTCAGACAGGAGATGAAATAGAAAACTTGGCTAAATCATTTAACTACATGTCACTGAAGCTAGCTGAATCTCGTGAAACGCTGATGAAGAACACTGAATTAACCCAAATGAACCAACGTCTAGAGTTGGAGATTTCTGAACGGAAACAGGCACAATCAGAACTTCAGAAAGCCTTGCAAGAACTCCAAAGCACTCAAGCCCAATTGATTCAAACAGAGAAAATGTCTAGTCTTGGTCAGCTTGTGGCAGGGGTTGCACACGAAATTAATAACCCCGTTAATTTTATCTCTGGTAATATCGTCTACGCCAGTGAATACACTGAACACCTGCGAGAAGTAGTACGCCTCTACCAAGAAGAATTCCCAAATCCTGGACAACAAATTCAGGAAAAGGTAGAGGAAATTGATTTGGAATTTATGCTAGATGATATGCCCAAAATTCTCAACTCAATGAAAATGGGATCTAAACGAATTCAGCAGATTGTCTTGTCTTTACGCACCTTTTCTCATCTAGATGAAGCAGACATGAAAGAGGTTGATATCCACGAAGGTATTGATAGTACACTGCTGATTTTGCAGAATCGATTAAAAGGTAAGCCAGAGAATCCCAAAATTGAAATCCTTAAGGAATATGGTGAGTTACCTCTGGTAGAGTGTTATGCAGGGCAGTTAAATCAAGTGTTTATGAACGTAATTAATAATGCGATCGATGCTCTTGATATGTGCAGTTCTCAATGTTCTCGGCAAGAGATTGAGAGCAATCCTAGTAAGATTATAATTAGTACTAAGCTGATTAGTGATAACCGAGTAGTAGTGAGAATTGCAGATAATGGGCCAGGTATGACCCAAGAGGTGAAAAATAAACTGTTTGACCCATTTTTTACCACTAAACCTGTGGGTCAGGGAACAGGGTTAGGCTTATCAATTAGCTATCAGATTGTGGTGCAGAAACACTCTGGAGTACTGCGGTGTAAATCAGAACTGGGCAAAGGAACCGAGTTTTGGATTGAGATTCCTTTGCATCAGATGGGGAAATCGGTAAGCCACAATGGATTAAAATTGCCTGCTGATTTGCAAGAGTCAAAAGTCTAGAGAAATTATTGACTAAAAACTATGCAAAATTTAAGTACGTCTAACATCATAGGGATGAGTTTAGAGCTTTTTCATGTTCAAAGCAATACTGCTTTTGAATTACCACCAAATATTGCAGTGTTTCATATAGGTAAACCTAATGACCAAATTCCACCGGATATTGATGTTTCCAACTTGCCAGATGCAGATGTGGTTTCTCGCATCCATGCACGAATTCAAATTCATATAAATAATTACTTTATTGAAGATTTAGGAAGTTCTAATGGGACATTTGTCAACAATACTAGATTAGAACCTAGAACACCCTGCCAAATAAATGTAGGAGATAAAATAGACTTTGGTCAAGGAGAAAAAGTTACATTTATATTTCAAGAGAAGATAAAATCTCAACAAAATCTTCTTCCTCTTGCAAGTTCCACAAAAATGCAGGCTCAAATTACTCTGAACAGCAGACAAACTCCGGTAAATCAAACAACCAGGTATATAGGCTTTGCTTTAATGGTTGCAGGCATCATCATTTTAACTGCAAATATTCGTGTTGGTATATTTTTTGGTATTCCTGGTTTATTGCTATGTATTTCTGGTATTTTCATCCTTTGTCAGCAGCAAATAAACCCTAACTTAGGATGGATTTTGATAGCGCTAGGAATTGTAGTCATAGCTTTTACTGGTAATGTGTTCGCGTCAGTTAGTCTTTTAGTTGTTGTGGCATCATCAGCATTATTTCTCGCTGGATATCAACTTTTGAATACTGGAAAAATATTAAATTATGATTTGCGATCGCTCCACAAATTAATTAAAAAATAGGTAGTTTTAAATAATTTCGAATTATCTTTATTATGCTCTCCACAATGCCACTTGCTGTTTCAGTTCCGTCATATCCAAATAATCGTTAGCAAAAGCTTTACGTAAAAGTGAATGAGGAATAAAACCATCATATTTTTGAATTTCCGGTGCTTCGGAGCTACTGACTAAATCTTCTGGAATAATCCTTTGTTCACACAAGGAAGCAATTTCACGATAAAGATATTTAAATTTATCCTTGCCTAATTTAATTGTCAAATAATAAGGATTTACTCCGCCAATACTTGTAATTTCCAACGATTCCCGACAGTATGAGTTGAGTAATCTTTCTAAAGTGCGATAAGCAACCGTACCCATCCAAGGAAAAATACAGCATTTACCTTTTTCTAATTGCAAAATATTCTGCTTATTTAATCCAACTTGATCTGCCAATTGGCGAACTTGACATAACCGTTGCAAAGCATTTTTTTGTAAGTAACTATACTCAATATTCTCAAATAAGACTTGCTGCATTCGTTGTAAAACTTTGGTATGAATAGTACCACCTCCACCACGCCAATAAATACTAGATTTACCCTCAGACTGTTTAACAAAAATAGCCTTCTTTTTAAAGTCAACTTCTACAACTTCCCAAGTTCTCCCAGCTAAAGCAAATTGATTGCCAACAGGAAGCGGTGTGACAATACTGCCAATTTCTGTTGCACCTTGCTTAACAATATATTCTTGTTGTTCAGCAAAGACAGCATAAAACTGAAATTTTCTCACTACTTTTTCTCCTGCCAAACCCAGGATTAATTTACCTTGTTCAGTAAGCTGAATATGACCAATATCAATTAAACAGCGGAGTAATAATTGAAAATCTTCTTTTAAAATAGCAGCAAAGGGCGGCAGACTAAAAATTTGTTTAGCTAGGGCATTAACTGAAATTTCTCCTGTTGCTGTTAAAATACTCATTGTTTGGTGATAAAGCAAACTCAAAGGATATTTAATTGGTTTGATTGGTTCAATCCATTGTTCTTCTAAATAAAGTTGAATTATTGCAATACACTGTAAAAGTTGCCAGGGGATTTGTTCTGGCAGAGAAGCTTCTGATAATGGCTTATCTTCAGCGCAGACGAAACGCATATCAGCAGCTTCACCTCTTCTACCACTTCGTCCCAAGCGTTGTAAAAAGCTAGCTACAGACAAGGGTGATTCTAATTGAATCACTCGCTCTAAATGACCGATATCTATGCCTAATTCTAGAGTCAGGGTGGCGGCGGTAACAGCTGGATTGTTGGGTTCACGCATCGCATTTTCAGCAGCTTGCCGTAAACTAGCAGATATACTCCCATGATGCACATGATATATATCTGGTAGTCCTTGTTCTGTGGCAATTTGTCGCAAAGATGCAATTACAGATTCGGTTCGTGTGCGATTATTAGCAAATATCAGGCATTTGCGAGACTTGCTGAGGTTGAAAATATATTGTTCATCAGCTGTCGCCTCTGATTCATCTACTCCATCAGTAATATAAAAATGTTCTACAGCCAGTTTTATCTGGCGTTTTATACCATCAATTTTTGGTGTAATTACTGGCTTATCTGTTCCCGAACTCAGCCAATTTTCCGCTATTGAGTAATCCCCAAGAGTTGCCGATAAACCAATACGACGCGGTTGTTTTTGTGTCAACTTTGCTAAACGTTGTAATTGGCAAATAATTTGACAACCGCGTTCTGAACCCATAAAAGCGTGAATTTCATCAATGATGACAAACCTTAAATCATCAAATAAGCGAGGTAGGTCTTGATTTTTATTAATTAGCAAACTTTCTAGAGATTCTGGGGTAATTTGGAGAATGCCTTGAGGATTCTTTAAAAGCTTATTTTTTCGAGTTTGCGAAACATCACCGTGCCAGTGCCAAACTGGAATATCTGCTTCTTTGAGTAAGTCGTTGAGACGCTCAAATTGATCGTTAATTAAAGCTTTGATTGGACTAATATATAATGCGCCAATTGTGGTAGCAGGGTTTTCATGTAATAGAGTCAAAACTGGTAAAAAAGCTGCTTCTGTTTTACCCGCAGCAGTTGCAGCAGTAACTAGCAAGTGAGCATCAGTGTCAAATATAACTTGACAAGCGGCAATTTGAACTGGTCGTAATTCAGTCCACTGGTGATGATAAATATATTCTTGGATGAAGGGTGCAAGTCGGTTAAAGGCATCGCTCATATTTTTTATGGATAATAGTGTTAGTAAAACTACTCCTTGGTATTTTAGAACCCTCGAATTATGGATCAACGAGTTCCATGCTTGGAATTACCGATTGCTAAAAGCGATCGCTACTCTTAAATTTCTGTCGTAGAGACTCTACGACAAGAGCATTGATAGCAGAAGTTCCACCTACTATGTCATATATGGAGATTGTTGCTTAATTATTTTATGTCTATTCAAGTCTACGGAATTCCCAATTGCAGCACTTGCAAAAAAGCTTTGATGTGGCTCCAACACAACAACATTGACCATGAATTTATCAACACCAAAGATACTCCGCCGACTCGTGAGATGATTCAAAACTGGGTAAAGTCTTTGGGTTTTGCTCCCATGCGAAACACCTCTGGTCAATCCTACCGCGCTTTAGGAGATGAAAAGAAGACTTGGGCTGATGAACAGTGGGTTGATGCATTCACTCACGATGCAATGCTGCTCAAACGTCCACTTTTCGTCAAAGATGGAACAGCTGTGCTGGTTGGCTTTAGAGATGAGGGAATAGTTCGAGAAAAATTAGATTTAGCTTAAAGAGTTCTAAGCGTTGAGTTTCCCGATAGTTAAAACTAGGGAAACTATATTATTAGCGATTATTATAGCGTTTCCTAATAAAACAAATTACATCATAGCCCCCTGGCACGAAACAGCGGCGAGGGGGTTGGGAGTTGCGTTCAGTACCGACTTAACCGAGAATCGGTCGCGATCGCCTTTTTAGATTTGATGCGATCGGAAGCCGATAGGGCCTTCACCAGAATATGTCGTGGTTCCAATTAGGGTCTTCCCACCATCATTAGATGTGACATTGAGCGCTACTACATTCTGTCCCACACGACTACCGATTATCCAAGTCCCACCAGGATTCCAGGGTGCTGTATTACCACCCCACTGGTTTTCTACTGTGTAGTTGTTGCCGGCGACAATGTTACCTTTAAAGCCGATGGGGCCTTCACCAGCATAAGTGATAGTTCCAGTCAGGGTTTTACCGCCATCGTTCGATGTAATATCGATCGCAACAACATTTTGATTCGATCGAGAGCCAAGTACCCAAGTCCCACCAGGATTCCACGGAGCAGATGAGCCTCCCCACTGGTTTTCCACATTATAGACACGGCCATCAACAGCAGCACTCTTAAAACCGATGGGGCCTTCACCAGCATAAGTGATAGTTCCAGTCAGGGTTTTACCGCCGTCGCTGGATGTAATATCGATCGCAACAACATTTTGATTTCCGCGAGCGCCAAGTACCCAAGTCCCGCCAGGATTCCACGGAGCAGATGAGCCTCCCCACTGGTTTTCTACGTTGTAATTGTCGCTTCCAGTTAAGGTAGCCTTAAAACCGATGGGGCCTTCACCAGCATAGGTCGTAGTTCCATTAAGTGTTTTGCCGTTGTCACTTGATGAAACTTTGAGTTCGACAATGCGCTGATCTGCTCTAGCTCCAATTACCCATACTCCACCAGGATTCCACGGAGCAGATGCACCACCCCACTGATTTTGTACATTGTATAGATTATTAGCATTAGTGGTTGTTGTAGCTGTCATTGTTTTCCTCCAAAGTTTTGATTGTTTAGTCAAAGTGAATCTATAGCAATCCAATTTGATTTGGAAAAAATTACGCACAATTAACAATACCTTCGCCAAATTACGAGGCTTGACATCGAACAAACCTAAGATTTTAAATGCTTCTTTTTGCCATGTAACAAAAAATTTCCTCAGGAAAATTTTGTTCTGTATGGTTTTACAGAAGTATTTTTAACTGTCGTGTAAGTCTGAGTGCAGATTCTAGTTTCTGCCTCATATTTAAGCAAGCGCTTGTCTTAGGCTATTTTGGCAAAAGTATTGTTAAGCAGCAAATATTACTGTTTTGCGCTGTCGTAGTTATACTAGTATAAGAGTAGTTAAAATTGCAAGCGTAGTTAAGAAAATTTTTGATAAAAATGTGGTTTTGCTTTACTAACCGAGCCGTGGCATAGTTAATAAATCCTTTAGTACAGTCCGGTGCATCAGTTTTATTTATAGTTGCAATCACTTTTTTCAGGAGTAGCCCAGTTGTGAGTTCCGTTAGCGGATAGCTAGGTTTAGCCCGTGCTGAGTGCAATTATTGCTTTTTTACTCAGCATTGTTTTGGTAAGTACTTGGGAAAATTTTGTCGATTTTTACTCCTATTGACTCAATGCAGATTAACATCCATCAGTCAAACTGAAGTAATAGGGCAAGTATATAAAGAGGCAAAAACCATGAATAAGCATAAGGAAACATTACGTGTCATCCTTGCTATATCCATCATTGTGGTTGGAGTAACACACTTTCTTGTTCCACAAGAATATGTCAAAATTGTGCCGCCGCAACTACCTTACCCTTTAGGATTAGTTTATCTCAGTGGCTTTTATGAAATTTTGGGTGGTATCGGGTTATTAGTTCCGCCTGTAAGTCAAGCTGCTGCTTGGGGACTTCTTGCACTTTTTATTGCTGTTTACCCAGCCAATATTTACATGGCGGCTAATCTGATTAAGATTGAACATATACCAAACTCACCTTGGGTACACGTAGTTAGACTTCCGTTGCAAGCCGTTTTAATTGCTTGGGCTTGGTGGTATACAAAATCTTCTGTTGGGGAAAAACAAGCTTCGATCATTCCTAAGTCATTGATTCCCAAGGAACTAGAATGAGAATAAGTGCGTTTCTTATATTTGAATTATGCGCCTTGCAACTTTGTTTGGAATAACACTCTCGTTAGCAATTGGCATTGGAGAAGTTACGCTTCCGGTGACTCAAGCTGTGCAGCTTAGAGATGGCTTAGTCTATTTCGTCCAACCGCCAAAACTTGTTAACGCGACAACTACTTACAAAGAGGTGAATGTTTTAAGCGCAACTTACTATTTCACTATCAATGTGCCGGAAAATGCTGGAGAATCCCTCCAAAAGGTAACGATCGCACAGAAAGAGGGAGCAGAAAACATCCACTACAATCTTGATGATACCCGTGCATTTGTCGGAACACGCGATCGCAAAGAAACGCAACTGAAACTAGGCTCAGTCACAAACGACCGCGACACACGCACGGTTTCTGTAAACTTTGACCCACCTGTAACTCCAGGACAGACAATTACCATCGCCCTCCGTCCTGTAAGTAATCCAAGCTTTTCTGGTGTTTACTTATTGGGTGTTACAGCATTCCCTGTGGGTGAGAAATCTCACGGTCAATTTCTTGGCTTTGGACGGTTTCAGTTTTACAGCAATAGGGGAAGTTGGTGGTTTCCATAGAGAGAATAGGGAATAGAAAATAGGGAACATTTTCTAAAAGTTGTGTTATAAAAACGGGCAAGAGTCTTAAACAATACGAAAGGGCTTAACATCAAGCTTTTTCGTTAAATACTTCTGAGGATTCAGGAAAAATACAGCTAATTTTTCCTGAGTCGCTGACGTATACTCTGATTTTTCGGTAAATGCGTAATTGTTACAGCAATGGAATCAAATGCTACTGTCAGCAATCAAGCTTTAGCGTTTAATCATCAGTAATCTTTAAAAAATAGAAAACAATTATGTTAAGTATTCCTATTAATCTAAATTTACCTCGTATACCCCGTTTAGTAACTTCTCTACCTGGGCCTCGCGCTCAAGCAATTGTACAACGCGATCGCGCCGTAACTTCCCCTTCTTATACCCGCGATTACCCGTTAGTTGTATCTCGCGGTCAGGGCTGTATGGTAGAAGATGTGGATGGCAATGTATTTCTGGATATGACCGCAGGTATTGCTGTCACCGCCACCGGACACGCCCACCCGGAAGTTGTCAAAGCAATTCAAGAACAGTCGGCGCGGCTGCTGCACATGTCAGGGACAGATTTTTATTATGAGCCGATGGTGGAACTAGCGGAACAATTAGCAATTCGCGTTCCCTTTCCCCACCCACATAATGATAGTGGGTTTCCCGCAAAAATATTTTTCACCAATTCCGGGGCAGAATCCAACGAAGGAGCAATCAAACTAGCTCGATATTACACCAAGCGATCGCTAATCGTAGCCTTCTTAGGTGCATTTCACGGACGCACTTATGGGGCAATGTCTCTGACTGGTTCCAAAGCAGTGCAACGAGCTAATTTTGGGCCTTTAGTTCCTGGGGTAACTCATATCCCTTATGGCACTCACGCAAGTTTAGATTACTTGGAAAAACAGCTATTTACGACGATTTTACCACCACAAGAAGTAGCAGCGATCGTCGTCGAACCAATTCAAGGAGAGGGTGGATATATCGTACCCGAAGATGGTTTCTTGCAGCGAATTCGGGAGATATGCGATCGCCACGGTATTCTGATGGTAGTGGATGAAGTACAAGCAGGGATGGGGCGGACTGGTCGCTTATTTGCGATCGAGCATTGGAATGTGATGCCTGATATCATTACTACTGCTAAAGGTATCGCCAGTGGTATGCCTTTAGGAGCGATACTTGCTAGACCAGAGTTAATGACTTGGCCTCCTGGTTCTCACGCTACTACATTTGGTGGTAATCCCGTAGCTTGTGCTGCTGGTATTGCCACATTGCGATTGCTAGAAAGTGGTTTGATGACTAACGCTACTCAGATGGGAGAATTATTACAAGCTAGTCTTACCCAGTTGCATCAAAGATTTCCGAGAGTATCATCGCCACGAGGTAAAGGTTTGATGGTAGCGGTAGATTTATTAGATGAACAGGGTAATCTTGATTATAAATTGCGCGATCGCATTATTCAAGAAGCTTTTTTACGCGGTTTATTATTGCTAGGTTGCGGTAAAGCAGCAATTCGTTTCTGTCCCCCTCTAGTTATCGACAGCGACCAAATTCAAATTGCCCTTCAGATTATCAGCGAGATTTTAAGTTCTTAAAAGATGAAGGAAGTGGGGAATAGAGTGCAGAAAGAGATTTCCTAACTTTTGACCCTTCCTTGACTAATGACAAATGACAAATGACAAATGACAAATCTAATATGAAACCCGAAATAGCCCTTGATTTATGGAAATTACTTTGGCAAGAATACAGTGCCAGGGTCAATCATGCTCGTACCTACCAGCAAATGATTACTACTGCGGGTGGGACTGTTGCCAACGACCACATCGCCTTTCGGTCATTGCGTTTATTAGTAGATACTCCACAAGGTCAACTTAACTTAGGAATTGACTACCTTGGACAACTTGCAGAAGCTTTGGGTTACGTTGCGGCTGGAGAGTATACCTTTGCTCAAACTCATTTGTACGCCCGTCATTATCGTCATCCACAGCAAGAGGAATTTAACTTACCCAAGCTGTTTATCAGCGAGTTAATTGTCGATGAATTGCCTGCTAATATTGCCCAACTCATCTTTAAAACAGTATCTTCAATCCCAAAGGAACTGACCTTACCCCTTACTCTTCTACAAAAAGACGGGAACCTTGAAACCATCGCTAAACAACTCCAGCAAGTCTTCACCCGTCCTTGGCTACCTCCCCAGCGTTCTGTTGTCGAAGAAGTGAATCAGGTTACTCAGTATGGGGCTTGGGTATTGCTGCACGGATATGCTGTCAACCATTTTACAGGTTACGTTAATGGACAGAATACCCCAGAATATCCAGACATCGATACTACCGCCAGTGCTTTGACTAACCTGGGTGTACCAATGAAAGCAGAGATAGAGGGAAATGTTGCTTGTGGTTTGCGGCAAACTGCAACTCAAGCAATAACAGAAATGGTGACGGTGTTAGATGATAACAGTGGTGCAGAAATTCAGATTCCTTGGACTTACGCCTATTATGAAATTGCCCAGCGCTATCTAGTAGAAGTGGAATCTGGAAAGCAGCTGCTTTTTGATGCTTTTTTAGGAAGTAATGCCCAGCAATTGTTTGAAATGACTCGTCTATCTAAATAACCGAGAGTTGTTATACCAATTGGAAAAAAGAATGCGACAAATAGACGATTTGTAGAGACGCGATGAATCGCGTCTTTATCCAAAAATATGTTGTAATCATTAATTGAATTGATATTAGTAAATAATTCAATTGCAAAGTTCCGAGCTAGTAGTTTAGTGTTTTGGACAAACTACACTTGCAAGACACAATCTGATGTCGTAAGAGTTGGCGCGGCGTAGCTTCTCGTAGACATTGCACTCTTTTTACAAATTGTATTGAAAAACGAAACCCAACATTTGCACGTTTGTTAGCTAAAGTTTGGGTTAAACACAACTTAAACTACAGTGTTAGTAACAAAAATAACGATTTTACTAACCAAAAAGGTAATTTTGTCACAAAAATAATGATGTTTGTAACGAAAATAAAGATTTTACTAACCAAAAAGATAATTTTGTCACAAAAATAACGATTTTACTAACCAAAAAGGTAACTTTGTAACGAAAATTGCGACTTGAGTATTTGAAACACACCTGTCGTCGGGGCGCAAGACCTTGCGCCCCTACCGCGTCGTCTATTTACTCAATACGGTTTAGTTAAGCATTTTTTTCTCTTTTCTCTGTTTTCTTTGCGCCTTTGCGGTTCGTTAAAAATCTTGACTTTGATAAAGAATTTTAGCTTTAACTAAACCGTATTGGGCTAATATTTAGAGAATTTCGCGTTTTGCTAAATATTGGTACATCTGCCAACGTGCATCTACTTCAGCTTGCGCTTGTTCTAACAAATGTTTGGCAACGTCGGGCTTACTCTTCGTGAGCATTTTGAAGCGATTTTCTTGATACATCGAATGTTCTACAGATTGCGTAGGCGATCGCATATCCAATTGCAATGGATTTTTACCCTGGTTAAGCAATTCTGGATTATGCCGATACAATAACCAACGACCTGATTCTACCAGAGTTTTCTGATGATTCATCCCGGTAGTCATGTTTATGCCGTGGGCTATGCAATGGCTGTAAGCAATAATTATTGATGGCCCATCATAAGCTTCTGCCTCCAGAAATGCTTTCAGGGTATGTTCATCTCTAGCGCCAAGGGCTACACTCGCTACGTAGACATTTCCGTAGGTCATGGCAATCATCCCTAAGTCTTTTTTAGGTGCAGGCTTACCACTGGCGGCATATTTAGCAACTGCGGCTCGTGGCGTAGCTTTGGAAGATTGACCGCCTGTATTAGAATACACTTCTGTATCCATTATTAAGATGTTCACATTTCGACCACTAGCAATCACATGATCGATGCCGCCAAAGTCAATATCATAAGCCCAACCGTCACCGCCAACAATCCAGACGCTTTTTCTCACCAAGTAATCTGCAACGGATTTTAGATTTTGGATTTTGGATTTTAGACTTCGGCTCCTTTCGACTTCGCTCAAGGCAAGCCGCTCAGTCGAACGATTATGATCGAAAGTTACGATTTCATCTAACTTCTGCTGCAACAGTTCTATTCTTTCGCGCTGTTCCCAAATGTCAGCCTCAGATTTTTGTTCAGCTTTCAGGATTGAATAAACAAGGTTTTCATCGATTTCACTCCCCAACTGCTGCAACAATTCCGCCGCAAACTCAGCTTGTTTGTCGAGGGAGAGACGGAAGCCAAAACCAAATTCGGCGTTATCTTCAAATAGATTATTAGACCACGCCGGGCCGCGTCCTTCGGCGTTGGTTGTCCAAGGTGTTGTGGGGAGGTTTCCACCATATATTGAGGAGCAACCTGTAGCATTGGCGATGACGGCGCGATCGCCAAACAATTGTGTTAATAATTTTAAGTAAGGTGTTTCACCACAACCTGCACAAGCACCAGAGAATTCAAATAAAGGTTCTTGCAGTTGTTGTTGGCGAATCTGGTTTAATTTTAGCGATCGCCTGTCAGGATTAGGTAAACTCAAAAAGAAATCCCAGTTTTTTCGCTCTTGTTCCCGCAATGGCAACTGCTGTGCCATGTTAATCGCTTTCCGCAATGGCTCAGATTTATCTTTAGCAGGGCAAATATTTACACAAATAGTGCATCCTGTGCAATCTTCTGGGGCAACTTGAATGGTAAATTTTTGATTGGCAAAGTCTTTATCTTTTGCACCAGTTGACTTGAAAGTTTCTGGTGCATTAACTAACTCATCGGCTTGATAAGCTTTTGCCCGGATGGCGCTATGGGGACAAACCATTACGCACTTACCACATTGAACGCAGACATCCGGCTCCCACACAGGTATCTCTTCGGCAACGTTACGTTTTTCCCACTTGGCAGTACCTACGGGAAAGGTGCCATCAACTGGTAGTGTGCTAACAGGTAAGTCATCACCTTCCCACACCATGATTTTGCCCAGAACTTCTTGTACAAATTCGGGAGCGGGGTTAAGTGAGGAGTGAGGAGTTAGGAGTGAGGAGTTAGGAGTTAGGATTGTTTGGGGGACATCTACTTTATGCAAGTTGTCTAAGGTGTTGTCTACAGCTTGCAGGTTCATGCGGACAACTTCTACACCTTTTTTACCATAGGTTTTTTCAATTGCTTGTTTGATTTTAGCGATCGCTTCTTCTTGCGGCAAGACACCCGCTAATGCAAAGAAGCATACTTGCATAATGGTGTTAATTCTGCCACCCATGCCATTTTCACGGGCAACCTGGCTGGCATTTATCACATATAACTTCAAATGCTTGTCGATAATTTGCTGCTGTACCTTTAGCGGCAGATATTCCCAAACGGTATCTGCATCATAAGGACTGTTCAGCAGCAAAGTCGCCCCAGGAATAGCAGCCTTCAAAATATCTATGCGTTCCAGAAATCCCCAGTGATGACAACCAATAAAGTTGGCTTGGTCAATTAAGTAGGTGGAGCGAATCGGTTCTTTTCCGAAGCGTAGATGAGAGACAGTGATTGAGCCAGATTTTTTGGAGTCAAAGACAAAGTAGCCTTGGGCGTAATTGTCGGTTTCTTCACCAATAATCTTAATAGAATTTTTATTAGCCCCAACAGTGCCATCAGCGCCTAATCCATAGAACATTGCCCTGACAACGTTATCCGATTCTGTAGAGAAATTAGGGTCAAAGCTCAAGGAAGTATGACTAACATCGTCATTAATCCCAATAGTAAAGTGATTTTTCGATTTAGCTTGAGCAAGGTTATCAAAAATGCCCTTCACCATCGCCGGAGTAAATTCCTTAGAAGAAAGACCATAACGACCACCAATAATTTTAGGCAGAGGGGAATCTAATCCTAATTGCTCCTCTGCTCCTCTGCTCCCCTGCTCCCCTGCCTTTTCTCCCCACGCCTCATGAATAGCAGCTACGACATCCAAATACAAAGGCTCACCGGCGCTACCTGCTTCTTTGGTGCGATCGAGAACTGCGATCGCTTTTACACTAGTTGGTAATACTGCAACAAACCGTTGGACATCAAAGGGGCGGTAAAGTCGCACTTTGACTACACCAAGTTTTTCACCACGGGCGTTAAGGTAATCTACTGTTTCATGGACAGTTTCACAACCTGAACCCATAAGAACGATAACGCGATCGGCATCGTTAGCGCCGTAATATTCATAGATTTTATAATGCCTTCCCGTGCGTTCTCCAAATTCATCCATGATGCGCTGGACAATATCTGGACAAGTTTTGTAGTAAGGGTTAGCCCCTTCACGCCCTTGAAAGTAGACATCGGGGTTTTGGGCAGTACCGCGCAACACTGGACGATCTGGAGTGAGGGCGCGGCTGCGGTGGGCAAGTATTAGGTTATCGTGGATGAGCGATCGCAAATCATCATCTGACAGCAATTTGACTTTCTGCACTTCATGGGAAGTACGGAAGCCATCAAAGAAATGCATAAACGAGACTCGCGTCTCTAGGGTAGCAGCATGGGCAATGAGAGCAAAATCTTGGCTTTCCTGCACGGAAGCGGAACACAGCAGGGCAAAGCCAGTAGCACGGGCTGCCATCACATCACTATGATCACCAAAAATTGATAACGCATGGGTAGCCAAAGAACGGGCGGCAACGTGAACCACGGCGCTAGTCAGTTCACCAGCAATTTTGTAGAAGTTGGGTATCATCAACAATAAACCCTGAGATGCCGTGAAGGTGGTACTCAGGGAGCCTGTTTGCAATGCTCCATGTACAGCACCAGCCGCTCCCCCTTCGCTTTGCATCTGCACGACGCTGGGAATAGTACCCCAGAGGTTGGGACGACTTTCTGCTGACCAAGCATCTGCCCATTCACCCATTGCTGAAGAGGGAGTGATAGGATAAATGGCAATCACTTCATTTAATTTGTAAGCAACACGGGCAACAGCCTCATTCCCGTCAATGGTTGCAAAGGTTTTGTTCATAATATGATTTTTGTCCCCGCCTCTAAGCTGCATTATCAGAACATGTGGATATAAGAATCAGAAATAGCCAGTATTAGAAAGTAAGTATATTATCTACATTAAAAATTTCACGGTAGGATTTATATCATGTCCGCTTCATTGCTTATTAAACCCGAAGAACCCCACCCCCAACCCCTCCCCGCTTGCGGGGAGGGGTTCTTTTCTTATGGGTAATTCGGCGGACATTATATTACTCCGTGTTTAAAGCATAGTTTGTTAATACCTTTAGGCTCTTAAATTAACTTTCAATCAATACTGCATCTATTAATATCTCATCCGCAATACTGCATCTATTAATATGTATTAATAATGTACTCAATGACCAAAGTCTTTGTTTTAAAGGACTTTTGGATAATTTATTCTTTTTTGTGGGGTACAGGGACGGGAATATTACATTACTAATCGCCGATTTCCATACCATTGACTCAAATCATCCTCAATCGCCTCAATAATTGCGATCGCCTCAGTTATTGATTTTGCATCGGCAGCTAAAAGTTTAAACGCTCGCTCAACCTTTTGTTGATAGTCCTGCGGGCAAATAGCAAACTTATTAGCAACTGCGATCGCTCCCTTTTCATTCAACAGGTAATCTTCATTGAGCGCGAATAAAACTTGATTCATACACGCCACACTGCGGAAACAACAACCTGCTGCGTAAACAACATCATCGCGTGCGATCGCCTTTTTTGCGACCAACAGCGAGAAACTTATTTCCCAGGCGAAAGTATCAATAGTTGCCTGTTTCAGCCCAACTGGATAAGGCTTTGTTTTGAGCTTCAAAGCTTCTAAAACACCATCAGGGTCATAAAGTGCCTGACAAAAAGCAATTTCTCCCATATAAATCGAAGATACAAAACCATGAGGATGTCCTGGTTGATAATCAATAGTAATTTGTCGAGCATGGCAATCATCAATGACACGATTTACCTTCACCAAATCACGATAGAGAAAATCTACACCTACACCTTGAACCTTTAGCCAACCACCACCATTAATCCACTTTCCCCATTCCCCGATTGCAGTAATCAAATTTACACGATGGTTATCATCAAGCTCACAGGCGAGGCGATTTAGAGCAATTAAATCGGGCGGGTTTCCTGGATTGTAATAAATTCCCAAATCTACATCTGACTTGTTAGTATGGTTGCCCCGCGCCCGTGAACCCCCCAGTGCGATCGCTGTAATTCCCTCAATTGACCGCAAACTTGAAACAATATGGTTGATAAATTGAGGCAATTCTTTATTCATAGATTTTTGCAAATTACGAATTAGTATTACTTGCTTGTTGTAATAGAATCTGCGCCATCGGTCTTCAACTGACCATCTTCCATATAAATGATGCGATCGGCAATATCGAGGATGCGGTTATCGTGGGTAACTAGCAAAATCGTACAACCTTGTTCTTTGGCTAGCTTCTGCATTATTTCCACAACATCGCGTCCAGATTTTTTGTCGAGTGCAGCAGTGGGTTCATCTGCTAAAACAATTTTAGGATGGCTAACTAAAGCACGAGCGATCGCAACCCGTTGTTTTTGCCCTCCAGATAGTTTCTCTGGGTAGTAATCTACACGATCCGCTAAACCGACAGTTTCCAAAATAGCGATCGCTTTGGCATTGATATCCTGATTTAAAAAATCCTCATGCAACTCTAAAGACATTCGCACATTTTCTCTTGCTGTCAAAAAAGTCATCAGGTTATGCGCTTGGAAAATATAGCCAATCTGGCGGCGCAGTTTAGTTAATTGCAGCTTTTTAGCGCCACGAATTTCCTCTCCTAAAATTTTGAGACTACCTTCTTGAGCAGAACGCAATCCACCCATTAAGGTTAACAAGGTGGTTTTCCCCGAACCAGAGGGGCCAGTCATAATAACGATTTCCCCAGCCTTAATCTCCAAATTAATATCGAATAATACTTGTTTGCGAAGCGCACCTTCACCAAAATAGTGGTTAAGGTTACTAATAGAAATCACAGATTCTAAAACAGAAAGTGTTGAGTTGGAATTTTCTGATAAAGATTTTTGCAACATTATGATTTTATAAAATATTGGGTACAGAGAAATAATTTTTGTAGAGACGCGATTCATCGCATCTAAAAAACATCGGCAGGGTCAGCAGATCGTAACTTCCGCATTGCGATCGCTCCAGAAACACTACACATAATCACGGTCAAAATCCAAACCTGGATCGCCCGTTCCATTTTCATAAAAATAGGAAGCATCGTCGCAGCGTAGGTGACTTGATACAATCCAAAAGAAAGGATGAATCCAGGCAGAAAACCTAAGATAGCCAATAACAATGCTTCTTGAATTAGAACACCTAAGAGATAATTATCGGTGTATCCCATTGCTTTGAGGGTGGCATATTCTGGCAAGTGGTCAGAAACATCCGAGTAAAGGATTTGGTAGACAATCACGATGCCAACGATAAACCCAACTCCAGTACCCAAACCAAAAATAAAACCAATGCCAGTACCGGCTTCCCAGTAAGTTCTCTCTACTTTGGCAAACTCTTCTGGAGTCAGAACTCTGACATCGTTAGGTAGTCCATTAACAAGTTGCGATCGCACTTTTTCTGTATCGGCATCTGGTTTAAGCGTAATCAATCCAACTTCGATGCGATCGGGTTGACGCTGTGGAAATAGCTGAAGAAAGGTCGAATCACTGGTGATCACATTACCATCGGCAGCAAAGGAAGCACCATCAGTAAACAAGCCCTTAACAAAAACGGCTTTACTATTGAGTTCTGTGTCAAATTTGCCGGTTTTCTTAAAGATATCGCCAACTGCCCCGTATTCTGGACGACCTGCCTGGTCAAATATAACTTGATACAACTGTTTAAGGTGATGTTGATTTTGGGTAATTTCGGGCGATTTGAATGGTGATTGTGCCGGATCAACACCCCAAACTAAAATGGCACGCTCAAGACGTGTTTCAGGATTTCGCCACTGTCCAGTACTGATGTAGACAGAATTAACTGACTGAACACCTTCATAAGCTAATGTTTGATATAGTCGCTCTCTGGAAAAGTTTTTTACAGAAAACAAAGTTTGAAATTGGGGACTAATTAAAACCAAATCTGCCTGTAAATTGCGATGAGGTTTCACAGCAGCATCAAAAAGCGCACTTTCAAATCCCAACTGGATAAACATCAGCATATCGGCAAAGGTAATACCTGCGACTGCAACAGCCAGACGAGTTTTTTCTTTCATTAACTGTCGCCATGCTAGCGGTGTTTTGCGAAATAGTTTAGAAAACATATTAAAAAAACCCTTTAATAACCTAGTGTTTCAGTTTGCTGTTCAAGTTGGCGCTCTCGCATGAAAAGAAATAGGGGAAGACCTAAAGACACGCCAAATAAAAGATTGCAGGCAACGTAAACCCAAAGATTTTGCATTTTCAAACGTGTTCCTTCCCAAAATACGAATGTCCAGAGAACTAGGGATGAAACAATAACATCCATGCCAAAAAAACCAGAGATTTTGTTGGCAAAGAGTTGTTCAAAAAACAGCTTTATATCAAGACCATGCTCTAAGATGAATGGAACAAACTGGGAGTAAGGTAGAACAAAGCCAAGTACACAAAGCAGAAGATATATGACTTTAAGCATGATTGAATTCACCTGATAAAGATGCTGGAATACAAGAGACAACAACTCTATATTTCAATCGCTGTCTGTATCTGTAAGTTAGTGAAACCTGCAACTCGTTTGCTGTCTTCAGGATTGAGGCGAATTTTCACCTCAACTACTCGGCTATCAAGGTTCTCCCCTGGCTGGTTGCTGAAAACGTTTTGTCTATTCACCTGCAAACCTATTTGGGCAACGGTTCCTCGCAGTTCACCGATAAATGCCTGACTGCTAATTACTGCCTGTTGTCCTAGTTTCACTTTACTGATGTCAGTTTGATAAACTTCTGCTACTGCCATCATCTGGTTTGTTTGCGCTAAGTCTGCAATGCCAGAAGCACTAATTTTTTCTCCGACTCGCGTATGAATTTTGATGATTTGTCCCGCCATCGGTGCTTTGATGTAAGCACCCGCCAACTCGGTTTGAGCATGTTTGAGTGTGGCGATCGCATTTTCAACTTCTGTCTTGGCTGCGGCTACATCTACAGGTCGGATTTCTGCAATACTAGTAAGTGTAGCTTTGGCTTCACTGACTTGTTTGCTACCAGTGGCGTTAGTACGGGCGAGTGCTGCTTTGGCTTCGGCAAGTTGTTTGCTAGCAGTCGTGTTAATCCGGTTGAGAACTGCTTTGGCTTCGTCTACTTGCTGTTTGGCAGTTTCTACAGTCAAACCTTTGCTATCGTACAAAGAATTAGAAACTGCGCCTTGAGAATAGAGCTGCTGATAACGTTGATATTCGGCTTCGGCATTTTTGAGTTCTGCCTCTAATTTCTTAATGGTTGCCTCTTGCGCTATTCTGTCTCCTTCCCACTGTGCCTCTATGCGGAATATCGCTTCCTGTTGCGCTGTTTTGTCTCCTTGGGATTGGGCCTGGAGACGTTCAACGCTTGCCTGCTGGGCCTGAATTTCTCCTGCTTTTGCTCCTGCTTGCACTTGAGCGAGTTTAGCTTGAGCAACTCTAACTTGTTGTTGGGCTTGTAGTACAGCAGTTTGCAAGCGATCGCGGGCATCTAAAATTGCTACCACCTGTCCAGCTTGAACGCGATCGCCTTCTTTGACTAGAATTCGGGCAATGCGATCGCCATCCAATGCTAAAGGCGCAAACAAGCTAATTACCTCTGCTTCCGGTTCTAGCCGTCCTAATGCAGCTACTTTTTGAATGTTGGGCATGGTTTCAACTGGCTCAGATTTCTCAGTTTGACCAACTAATCCAAACTGAGAAATCCCATAAGCAACAATTCCACCTGTAATTGCAGTAGCTGCAATTACTAATGTAATTAACCCTTTTTTAGAAGCTTTTTCTGACAGTTTTTGAACCATGTATTTTACTCTCCTAAAAACTTATTTTATTTATATTAAATGAGTCACTTTTGTCAAAAATAATTCAGGTTAATATATTATACATATAACAGGTTGCAACAAGTATGAGATACATAGCCTAACTCTCAAAACGTGATACAACCTGCGTTTCAACTTTTATTTCTGCTGTATGTTGCGGTAAATATGCTGTCAGTATTTTGCCTAATAACGCACATTGTTCAATAAAATCAATTGTTTCATTACCCCATAACTTCTCCAGAATTAAACCATCTACAAAACTCAAAAGAAAAGAAGCCAATACTGAATCTTGAATACCAAATAAATCGCAAATCGCCTCCTGATAGCGCTGATTATTCCGCTTAAAAATGCTATTTTTTAACATTTCTTTAGAGTCTTTGTGTTGGCAAAAATCAATCCAAATGTAAGTCCATTTAATGAAGTAATCTTCGTTTTTCACTAGATATCTTCCTAGTGCTTCCATTGATTCTTGTAGCGTTTGCGCTCCTTGTAGTTCAGCTAATGCTGTACTTAAGTCTTGCTCACAAATCTCCTGGGCCAATTGCTCAAATAGAGTTTGCTTACTAGGAAAATAGTGGTACAACGTACCAGTAGAAACCCCTAATCCCTCAGCAATTTGGCGCATAGTGATGGAACCATAGCCTTTTTGGGCAAATAAATCAAAGCACTTGTCGAGCAGTTCTTTACGGTATTGCTCATGGTCAACAATCTTTGGCATGATTCAGCTTATTTATATCGAACGATCGTTATATATCAGGTTAGCATCTTTATTGCTGAGATGTAAAAATATAGTGATTGATTTAAATCGAACATGCGTTATAGTTTAATCCAATTTTGCGCTAGATGTAATACTCATAAATTTTTATGTTTGCCACTTAGTATAAGCTTATGATTTTATTTGGGAAAAACACCGTATATTCTTGGGGAATTACAGTAAAATAATAATCAGTATATTTTTTATACGGTAAAATAATAATCAATGTGTTTTTTCTTAAGTGTAATTTATGCCTTATCGGAGAAAATTTTTAACAAGAGCAGGATATACTACCCTTTCTGCCTTATTGACTATGGGGTTTTTGCAAAAGGATAAGCAAAAAAAAGACCATAGCACGGATTATATTGCAGCAAATTATACAATTAATAATTCTCCCCTTCGGCAATTAGCTGCCGCCAAAGGAAAGCGTTATGGCGCAGCAATTGCTAGTGATATTTTGCTAAAAGACAAGGATTACGCTAACCTGATTGCTCGTGAATGTTCGATTGTGACACCGAATGGTGAATTAAAATGGAACGCCACTGAACCACAGCCAGGACAATTTACCTTTGAATCAGCAGATGCGATCGCCAATTTCTGCCAAAAGCATAATATAGACTTACACGGGCATACCCTTTTCTGGCACATGGGAAGACCAGACTGGGCAACATACCCCCCTACACTTAAGATGATCGAACGCCATGTTAAAGGAGTCATGGGGCATTATCGCAATAGTCCCGTTTTAAAGTCTTGGGATATTGCCAATGAAATTATCGCTGATAATGAAAATGAAACTGACAATGCTACCTACGGTTTGCGTAAAGGGGTAAAGCCAGAATTAATTCGAGACTTGTTTTTAATTGCCGCTTCAGTTGATAACAGCAAAAAATTCTATCTAAACGATTTTGGCATCGAAGGCGCTACATGGAAATCAGATCGTTTCTTAAAAATGGTCGAATATCTGAAGAATAGTGGCGTTAAAATTGACGGGGCAGGTATCCAATCGCATCTATGGTTTTCTACTGCCTATAGTTTTGACGAGAAAGGATTTAATTCCGTCTTAAAACGGCTTAACGATCTTGAAGTTAAACCAATAATCACAGAATTAGATATTATTATTGATACGCCATTGCCCGATAGTATTAAAAAGCTAGACCAGATGGTAGCCGATAGTTACAAGCGATATCTTGATCTGTGCTTTGCGGCTAAAGTCGATACTGTCATTACATGGGGACTTACCGATCGCCATACCTGGATACGTCATCCCGACTGGATGCCAAGAAAAATCTTTAGAGGCAATCCAAATCTTTGGAAATTTCTGCGTCCGCTTCCCTTCGATGAAAACCTGCAACCTAAATCTGCCCGCAATGCTATAGCTCAGGCTTTTCAGGAATCAACTTAATACTCCGTCCAAGCGGAAATATAGTATTTCCTTAGCAACTGAGGTACACCCAAATCTTGTTTACCAAGGTTAGTAGATTGGAAAATGTACCTCACTATGCCGGAGACTGCTATAGCACTTTTAAGTATTATTTTAAGCAAAATAGATGGAGACATTTTTTGTGATTCACGATTATGGAAGTTGAAGAAAAATTACTGACTAATTAATCATTAAACCTTGGTACAACATTCCATAAATTCGTGACGAATTGAGCAACCTACTGGTAAGGCTTTGAGAAACTCGATAACGCTACGAACTTATGAAATTTCGTACTTAGAAATACCAGCAGGTTATTTTTTTTTTGTTTACTTGAGATACTCCAGATTTCTCGTAAAAATAATGTCCCAACAAACCAAGGCTCAAGTAAGTAACGTCTCCAAAGTCTTTTCGGTTCAGATAACAAGCGATACAACCATTCCAACCCCACCTTTCCCATCCAGCGAGGAGGAGTAGGTATTGCTCCTGCTATATAGTCCATACAGGCTCCACTAGTCAAAATAGTGTTGGTATGAAGATGTTCAAGATTTTCGTAAATCCAATACTCTTGGCGTGGCATACCCATTCCCACCATTAATATATGGGGTTTGTAAGCATTAATTGCAGCTACAGTGGCGAGATTTTCTTGACTATCTTTATCTATATCAATATAGCCATGAGCGCAAGCAATCTGTAAACCAGGAAATTTCTCGCATAAAATATTTGCTGCTTTTTCAGCAACTCCTGGTTTTGAACCTAAATAGAATACACGCCAGCCTTTAGTAGCAGCTTCTGCCATCAGAGGCCATACCCAGTCAGCATAGGTTACTCTTTGTTCACGTTTAATTGGAAAACCCAACAGCTTTCCAATAAACACTAAAGGCATACTATCAATATGAGTATATTCGGCCTTGGAATAAAAAGCTTGCATTTTTAGATCGTTATGTAAGAGATAAAGACTATGTAAGTTGTGATTAGCAATAATCCATTTCTCATCTTGCTCAATAGATTCTTCAATCAATAAATTTAAGTCAAGGATAGAGAGTGCATCCACTTGAGCACCAATAATTTTATAAGAAAATCGCTTTTTCATATCTTGTTTTTCTTTTGATAAATATGAGATACTATCTCAATGTAAAGGTTATCATTGTAAAATTAATTGACAAAACTTCAATAATAAAATATTGAAATATGTAAGTTTTTTAGTTAACAACTATTATCTAAATATAACTAAAAAGCACTTATTTTCAGGAGGATGTCTGCGATATTCTGTGATCTTGCATTCCAGGAATACTTTTCTGTAATTAAAGTATATGCTGTATCTACAAGTGATTGATATTTATCGATATTTGAAGCAGCATCAAGTATTGTAGTAGCAACTTCTTCGCTAGAGTATCCTGTTACTAACAGATGTTCTAAGTTCCGAAATTCTTCTAAACCTCGCAAGCCTTCTGGTGTCGATACAACTAATTTTCTACTAGCAAAATAATCTAATGCTTTATTGCGAGCGCCACCTGCTACTGCTTGTTTTGAAAATGGCAACAAAGCAATATCTGCATATTTCAAATGGGTGATAAAATCTTCCCTTTTAGGTAAAAATCCTAAAAAAGAAATATTAGAGGGTATTGGTTCTGCAATATCACTACTATCCCTACCAATAACAACAAAATGTACTTTTTCTTGATGACTTTCAAGGCGTTTAGCGACCTCAATAGTCATTGATACAGACATATCATTAGTTGGAAATTGAAATGTTTTGGGAGCAATAATAACCACTATTTTAGCTGGTCTGAATGCTTGATAGGGGTCTTTATCTGGAAAAACCTCAGTATTGAGTAAGTCTTCAGTCACTCCATTACCGATGGAATAAATTTGCTGTGGTGTTTTTCCATACCATTGGGAAATTAGTTTAGGAATTGATTCACCTGCTGCAATTATTGGACTACCAGAGAATATTAAAATTCCCTGAGCAATATATGTCTTAATACATTGTGCAAACTCTTTGAAAGGATTGGCAACTGAAAACAAGCGCATCCAGTATTCATAAGGCGAAAATGTATGAAAGTCTAAAACAAGAGAGGAACTACTGTGTTTTCTAAGCTTTAGTGAAACTAAAGCAGCCAATCCAGGTAGTGTTTCTTGAGCATACACAATGTCTGGACAAAACTCGTCGATGCACTTTTCTATAGATTGAATATATGACTTTAAACTTCTTGAGCCAATAGAAAAAGAAGGTGCATAATTCACAGATGAACAATCTAAACCTAGCTGAAAAACATCAAAATGTTTAGTAAGATATTGTCCTAGATAAAAAGGTCTCGTAAATGCACCAAATGGCTGACTAGAATCGAGGGTTGAGACAATCAGTAAGCGTTTACCCATAAAATGATTGCAGATTATTATTTTATAATTTAAAATTACATTTGTCAAATTACTAAGATACTTGTAACTTATGGAAATCTCACTCAATAATGACTCTTTTGCAAGTATTAAACTCCTGAACTAGTTTGATTAATATCCTCAGAAAATGTGGGAGAGATTGCCAAATTTTTGTAGCCAATAATTGCTCTAATATAGGGTAAGAACCAGTACAATATCCAGAATGGCCCAGAGTGTCTGCTACAAAATATAGTCCATGATTTCAATGGAAATCCTTTAATTTCTAGTACTTTTTTTAAGCGTTCTAATAGATTTAAATTGGTATCTGCCCAACTATTGCGGATAGAGTTTTTAGTACAAGTACCAATATACCCAGGAGCTACCCATATTTTACAACCCAATTTACGCGCTCTCAGGGCATAATCTAAATCTCCTAGACTATGAACAAAAGCTGTATCAATATTGCCAACTTTGGCGGTAACACTTTTAGGAATTAACACGCAGTTACCATACATAGCATCGCATTTTTGGATAACTGAACTTGGTTCTAAAAATTCAAACTTATTAGAGTACCACTTTTTAGATTTTACTGCTCCTCCATAGGTTGCTTTTCCTGTAATTGAGTCTTTAGTTGAACCAACTACAATTGAGTCTGGATAACCAAGTTCTGTCAAATTTTGATGAACCTGTAATAGTTTACTCACAGCATTGGCTTCCAAAAATGTGTCATCATTCAACCACAGATAATAATCATATTGATATTTGATTGCCTCACCAAAAGCGAGATGCATTCCTCCAACCCAAAATAAATTGCCATTACCCTGAAAAATTTTTACTTCTGGATATTCTGCTTTAACAGCCTCTGTAGTCCCGTCAGAACTTCCATCATCAGTTAAATAAACATCACAATGATTTTTTTGCTGATATAAAGCATTTAGACATGCAAGAGTTGTATTCCGTCTGTTATAACATGTCATAATTACAGCTATATTCGCTTTTTTCATCTCATTTGCCTCAGATAATATGCACAACAATAATTAATCTAAGTAATAAACTTACACGCATTTTTGACAAATGTTATTCATATCTTAAGCATCAAATTTATACCTTCCATTATTGTTAGATAGGTTTAAAACTTAACCCTGCTTTCTATCCAGCCACTGAAATTAATATCTAAATTAAAGCTTTTGAGCTTTTGTTCCATTCTTCTGACTCTCAACAAATATCGATGCCAAACTGATACACGAGGCATATTAAGTCTGACAATCTCTTCACATAACCATTGATATTTCTCGGAATTGACATTAAATTTTTTCAATCTTTTTATTTGTCCATACCAATCGTTATAAAAAAATAAGTTGAAATAATGAATGGATACAATATCATCCCAATGTTTAATTTGTAGTTCTTTTGATAAACGGTTATGTAAAGGTAATGGATAACTATAATTAGGGGGAAGATGTTCAACATTTTCTTCCAAAGCACATAAAGTTACAGACAAAACAGACTGCTCAACAAAATAAATACCCTGGGGAGGAGTAATATCCAAGCGCATTACTTTTTCAAAATTCTCTTTCCAAGTTGTAAATATACCCGCACTCTTTCTTACAGCAATCAAACCAGAATTCCAGTAGGCTCTGATTCTTTTATTACCAATTGGTGTGTCAACAAATACCTCACGCTTTACTCCCAGTACTTCATACAGTTTTTGCCAATACCATTCTTGAGGATCTTGCAGGCCTGTAGAACCAATTCCTTGACCGTACTCAGGACGCATCCGTACATTACAATCTACGGGCAATAAAAATTCTTTTGGTTCAGAAAAAAAGCATTTGTCACTGTCTAAAAAAACCAATATTTCTGCATCAATATTTTGTTCCGCATAGGCACAAACTAGGGGCTTATTAGCTAAATAATATTCATGAAATTCTCGATTTATGGGAATTTGTTGATGAATCACCTGCAATGCTTCAAAGGCTTGTTGGGTTTGCTTTAAAATCGGTTCACCTACTCTAGGATGAAAACTATATATAGGTGTATTTTTCAATTCGCCGCAGAACTTCCGAATACTTTCTGCAAGCATCAAAGATTGACCTTCTAAACGACCAGGTTCTGTACAAATTATAAAAGCTATAGGTATTGACATATTATGAAGTATTGATTTACTAAGTTAATTACTCAATGAAGATTTCTTTGCTATCATCAATATTTCCTGAAACAAGGCTGAATAACGACGTGCTTGAAGTTCCAGGGTAAATTCTTGCTCGGCTTTCTCACGAGCATAAAATGACAGTTTTTGCAACCTCTGTTCATTTTCAAGAACCCAGGTAATTCCTTTGGCAAAATCCTCAACTTCATAAGGTTTAGCTAAATAGCCGTTCTCCTGATGATCAACAATATCTTTTAAGCCAGTGGAATTAAACGCCACAACTGGAGTACCACAAGCGAATGATTCCGAAGCTGTCTGTCCAAAAGATTCTTGAAGAGATGGTACAAGCATTACATCAGCAGCTGAGTAAACAGTTGCTAAAGATATAGCATCATGTAAGTGTCCTAAATAGTGGGTTTTGAAACCTAAATCAGGTGGATTTTCGGGTTGAGATGCTCCAAAAATCACAACTTCCAAGTCATCCTTCCAGCCAGATTTACTCAATTCTTGTAAAGCTGGTTGCAACAAATGAAATCCTTTATTTCTATCGCTTGTTGCTTCTATCGCTCCAAAGAGTATCAGCTTTTTATCTTGGGGCAGATTGAGTGCTTCTCGTGCAAAATGTTGATTAATCGGTCGATATTTTTGAGTATTTAGTCCGTGGGGAATTACCTCAATTCGCAAATTTTGGAATAAAGAGCTAGAACGAGCGCACTCTGCTAACCAAGAACTTGGTGAAACCAGAGTTAAATTTAAATTTTTCCAAGCTTTTACTTTGCGCTGCCATACCCAACGGGATAAATCCCATTCATTGCCACTGTTGAGTTGAGGACAAGCCCCACAGGATATTTTGTAGCGATCGCATTCTCCAGTTACGTGACACCCTCCAGTAAACCCCCACATATCATGCAGAGTCCAAACTAGAGGACGCTTCAGTTTAGCAAATGTTTCTATTTGCATAAAACCTCCGCTAATCCAATGCAAATTGATTATATCTGGATTAATCTGAGCAACTTTCGGAATAACTCTATCTGGCAACCATTGAGTAAAAAATGGAGTATTTTTCTTTTGGCGATAAAGCTTTAATGGTAAACTTTCAACTGTTAACTTTGCCTTAGCGATGCCTTGAAATAGTCTAATTTTAGGTGCAATTACTGTTTTATCATTACTATATTTTTCCTGAACTAACATTTGTGACTGTAGTCCTATATCCTGCAAACCTGTATGTAAACGATATGCAGCCCTTGCTGCACCGCCATTAATATCATGGGTACTAATATGTAAAATTTTCATTTTTATTAACTTAATAATCAATAAAACTATTTATGATCGCCATAAAACTAATTGACTAAAATATTTTTATGGTTTCGTTGATATTCAAGAGTTAAAGATAATGACGTGGTGACATACATTAACCAATTCCAGCTAGGAGTTAATAATCTGGCTTCTGAAAAATTAACTATGACAATAATAATTAGTATCTGCATTGGCCAATAATCTTCCGGTTTTTTCGCGACAGAAATAGTTCGAGTCAATGCCATGAGAAAAAACCGGACAAACCCTGCTGCGAAAGTCAAAAAACCTAAAAATCCTAATTCTAAAAATATTTCTAAAAAACCATTGTGAGCATTACTTGCCCAATCATAAGTAGCTCTTAATTTAGATGCAGCATTACTAGTCCAAAATCCCGAAAATCCATAACCGAGCCAAGGTCTTTCCAAAATCTTAGAAATTACTAGCTCCCAGAGGTCAGAGCGCCCATTGAAGGTAAGGTCTTTACCAGAAGTACCAACTACAGTTTCGATATTGTTGAGAAGTAATATTGAAAAAACTATCATTAACATCAAAGTTGAAGTAATCATAATAACTTGTAATTTATAATTAGTTCTCTTCAGCGATCTGTAGAAAGGTAAAAGTAATACCATTGTCAATAAGATCGTTAAAGATGTTGTTGAACGTGAGAGGATAATTAGACATACAGATATCCCACATAGTGCCCACATCAACCAGCGATATCGATGGCCGCTAAGAGCAAGGTGCAAAAAAACTCCTGCACTCCAAGCCATCATGTAACCTAATTCATTTTTATGACCATAAATTCCACTCCACATACCTACTAATTCAGGTGATTCGTGAATATAACCTGGTACGAATGCAGAAAATAACATAGATAATGATGCAGCTATGCCAAGCGCCCAAGCTATCAGCTTAATTTGTTCCTTAAGGGAATAACGCATTGCTAAATAGATTGCAAAAAAATATATGCGGATTAGACCTCTTAGATAAGTAAGACTAGAACTTAAGTCTTCTGACCATAAAAGAGAAAATATAACTATTGCTAGTAGAAAAAACTGTAATGGACTTCTAGTAATTACATAAAGAAAACCTTTCCAGTATAAAATTAGGAAATAAAATAGGATTAAATATGAAACTATGTTGAACAAAGTATCTAGCTTATCACCTCCAAGGGTAGACATGGAGACTTCTTGTGCAGGGTGTATTGTTAATGCCCCCACAGCAATGAGTAATAGCAAGATAGTTAATATTTTTTCTGTTAATTTTACTTTCATTTGGGATATTTAATTAATCTATTTTTTTATCACTGAGTAATTCAATCTTTTCTTCACTTCCTCTTTAAAAATGTCCAATGCAGTTGCTTTATAGACTGTTTTCTGTGTAAAATTATCTGCTTCTACATTCCTGACAATAAATGGTGGATGCTTTAATGGGAATTCCATTGCTCGCATCGGCATATTGATGAAAGAAAATTCTTGATTTGAAGTAAAATGAGTTGCGTCTACACCAACACCAACATTAGAGATTAAATTGACATTGGGAATAATACTTAAGCTTCCCTGCATCCAACAAGCAAATGTCCATTGGTAATCCCAGGTTATACCTGTAGGATTGTCATAAACAGATTGAAATATTCGTTGCCAAGAATTTACCGCTTTTTGGTCTACAAGAATGTCATGTAAAAGGTTTTCTGCTTGCACCTCTTTCCAGAGTTTGATAGTCAAATCATAATGTTGCCAAGCACGCCTCCAACTTGCCCAACCCCAGCAGTGGTTGTAGCGAGAAAAATAGTAACTGTAATTTGTACGTTTTTGTTCAAGTTGAAGATTTTGAGCAGAGATTGTGGCGATTCTGGTATCATTTCTATATTTTTCCAGCAGCTCTTGACTAAACCTGAAAAAAGTTGTGTGAGGAATACAATCATCTTCTAAAATAATTGTCTCTTCAACATTATTAAAGACCCAATCTAAACCACTTGATACCCGCTTTGCACAACCTAAGTTGACATCAGAATAATTCTTAATTACTTCACAATCCCAATCAACTCTCTCAATAATTGCCCTAGTAGCTTCGCATTTTTCTGCCTCAGCTTCGCGGTCAGTACGGGGCCCATCTGCAATTACAAAAAGTTTTGTTGGCTTGGCTTGGCGAATAGCCTCAAAAACTTTTTCTGTTGTTTGGGGGCGTTTAAAAATAATAAAAGTTACTGGTGTTTGGATCATATAAACTTTAAATAATAACGATTAGTATTTGTAAAAATGAATAAGCGATCGCACCTGAATTTTAAATAGCTTTTGTGTTCTTGAATCAAATGCGTTGCATATAAAAGCAGCAGCAGCTTGAGATATTATTGTTGCGATCGCAGCTCCAAGTCCTGCATATTTAGGAATCAGCAATAAATTGAGAATAATGTTTAGTATTGCCCCAAATAAAGTCTTACCTAAAGAAACGTGGTTTAAACCTTCAGCAATAAACCAAGGTGATGTTGCAAGACCCATAAATACAAACAAAGAAGTCCAAATATGAACTGCTAATATTGCTCCTGCCTCTGCATATCCACTTCCAAACATCACCATAATTATCTTGTCAGATAAAAAGGACATTGGAAAAGCAATTGCTAAAGATATACATGTCATTAGACTGAGTAATTGTCCTATTCGCTGATAGTAAAGACTTTCTGATTTTTCCTTTGCTGCATAAATTGCCGGAGCAACAGAAGAAACAATAGCCGCTGGAAGAAAATACCAAATTTCAGAAATACGCACAGCAGCAGAATAAATTCCAACCTCACTATCTCCAATCATTTGACCTAACATCACCTGATCTATTCTCATAAAAATCATGATGGCAAACCCCGAAAAAATTAGAGGTAAACTCTCTTTCAGAAGAGTTTTGGCAGCCGCAACGCTCCAACGCCATAACCACAATGAAGATCCTTTGACTTGGTAAACAATCAGTAAGCCAATAGCACTCATTGCAAATTCTGCTAATGTTACCAAAGCAAAAGCTAGCAACGGTGCTTTTGTTAAAATTAATGCGATTTTGATCAGAGTATTTAGCAGAAATGCCGTGTTTTTAGCGATTACAGCATATTTTGACTGCACCTGTGATTGAAACCACAGTTCAATAGTATCAGATGCCCTAAAAACTCCTGCTATTCCTAAAATTGCAACTAGCCATATCTTTAGTGTTTCACGCTCACCTAACAAAAACATCGTGCTAACTGCCAATAAAACAGAAGCAATTCCACCCAAAAATTTTAGCCAAAAAGTAGTTCCTAAAATTTCCTCTTTGTTTGATGATTGACGAACAAGGTGGCGAACTACTACGTCATCTAGTCCGAGAGTAAAAATTGGGCTGAATAAGGCAACAAAAGCTAAAGCATAGTTAAATAGACCATACTGTTGTACTCCTAAATAACGTGCTACCCATACTCCTACAACTAAGCTTGCACCCATACGTAGAATGCGGTCAGCAAATAACCAACCTGTATTAGCAATAATTGCACGCAGCCCAGAACGAGATTTAAATTTCGAGAAGTTTTTAATTTTTAATTTGCTTAACATTATGTTTATAAATTAATCATATGCAATTATTTATAATCAATCTAGCTCATGCAACTTTTTAACTTTCTTAAATACAAAAGAAAGTGGATTTATTCAGCAACTCACATTATTGAGCGCTTACAAAATTTTTAATTTACCACTAGTCAAAATTTTTAAAAAATAGCTAAACAAAAAAACCATACCCTTTATTTTCCAATAAAAACTATGCTCAAATAAAAATATTATTTTCAAATAAGTAATAAAATCGTGATATTTTGGGTATGGTATTGTTTGTAACTCATTAAGAGATATAAAAGCTAAGAATAGCGGAGAGTTAAAATTGTTTTTTTGCAAAATATAATTAAAGAGGGAATTGCGTTTCCAGAATCTTTTGTATTCATAGTTTTTGTCTACATCTAAAAACCTCTTATTATGATATTGATTATTTTCATGTATTCTATACATTACTAAAGGTTTAGACATATAAAACTTTTTAGCCCCCACCAAAGAAGCTCCCCATACCAAACAGTCATCAGCCCTTACACGCCAATCTTCTATATTTGGAATAGGTAAAAATTTTCTGACTATTTCTCTACGTATTGATAATGTTGAAGTTATGGAACCAATCCATTCACTATTATATAAAGTTCTAATTACTGAATAACCCAAATCTAAATCAACTTCATCGTCTTGAAATGTCCCTTCTACTGCTCCAAATTTTTTATACGCACAAAATAAAAAATCACATTCACTGCGTCTATTGTAAAAATTTAGGGCGTTTTCTAAATACTGAGGTTCATAAATATCATCAGCATCTAAAAAAAATATAATGTCACCATTAGCAGCTAAAAACCCTTCATTAAAAGATGATAATTGTCCTTGGTTTTTTTCTTTCAAGATAGATTTAACATTAGTTAATTGAGTAAAGTTGTTGATAATTTCCATAGAATTATCTGTGGATGCGTCATCAACAATGATAATTTCATCAAATTTAACTGTCTGATTTAAAGCGCTATCAATTGCCTCAGAGAGAAAATCAGCATAATTGTAATTATTAATTAAACAAGAAGTTTTAATTTTAGTTTTATCCATTATTTCTACAGTCAAAAAATTGGGTTTAGATGGTTGTAGTGATGGTAGCTTTCAAAATTTATCAGAAAAGTTAATGCTCTTTGCGAAATTTAGTTAAGCTGCTAGATACCAAATCTTGTTCAATTTGTCGTTTCTTAGTGTCATAAAAATAATTATTAGGTTCATTTTTAGTATTCACACCATTGATGACTATCCCTAATACCTTCTGACCTGACTGAGTTAAAAACTCTTTAGCCGCATTTGCACTGTTCAAGTCAACCACTCCAGGACGAACGACTAATAAGATACCGTCAGTCAAGGTGCTTAAAACAGCAGCATCTGCTATTCCTGACAATGGAGGAGTATCGAAAATGACAAGATCGTAATCTCTGCCAAAGTTACTAATTAATGTTGCCATGCGTTGAGAATCTAGCATTGCAACTGGATTTGGAGGCAAAACTCCAGAAGTGAGAACTTCCAGATTAGGCATTACTTCCTGAACAACTGTATCTAAAGAAGCTTGATTAATTAGTATATTACTTAGTCCCATTGTATTTGTTAGCCCCCAGATATGATGCTGTATGGGATGACGCATATCTGCATCCACCAACAACACCCTACGCCCTGCTTGAGCCATAGTTACAGCTAAATTTGCAGATACGTCAGACTTTCCTTCTTTTGCAACAGAACTTGTAACTACAATGCTTTTGAGCGGTTTATCAGAACAGAGGAACTTCAAGTTTACTTGTAGTATTTGATATGCATTACCAACAGGGAAGTAAGGAATATCTCTGCCAATAATTTTGGGAATAGCTCTATCCAGTCCTGGTATAGAAGAATGATCTTTACCATTTCTACCTTGTGTAGGAATTACTCCCAAAACACTGTATCTCAAGACTTCTTTGGCTTCTTTCACGGTCTTTACCGAGCGGTCTATCAAGTCTAAAGTAAAGGCGACAATGATACCTAAGAAAAAACCAACTCCTGCTCCACCAACAATAAACAGCATTTTCCGAGGCCCTTCTGCTTTATCAGGGATTAAAGCATAGGAAATGACACGAGCATTTGCAATTTTTTGGTTCTGTGCAATATCAATCTCTTGGCGTTTCTTTAAAAGTGTTTCGTAAGTCGTTTGAGCTGCTTGCAGTTTCCGTTCTAGCTCTCGTTGACTTTGTTCTAGCCTTGGCAAATTATTTGCTCGTTTTATATAGGCATTTTGCTGTTGTTTGAGTGTGGCAATTTGTCTCTCTAGCCCAACCCGTTCTGCCTGGGCACGAGTAATATCTGCAATTAGGCTTTGCCGTAGTTGTCCAACCTGTAAACTTCCCTGTGTTATCTGCGCTCCACCAGCTACTTGTCCTGTCCGCTCTTTTAGCAAGTTCTTAAGAGCTACGACTTTTTCTTCTAAGTTAGTAATTGTAGGGTGTTCAGCTGCAAAACGAGTCCGCTCTATTGCTAGTTTGCTTTCTGTTTCTTGGAGTTCAGCAAGCACTTTCTGAACTCCAGGTGCTTGACTCAATTCAGATTCAATTACCCCTTGCCGTGAATCTACTTGAGCTTCACTGCTTAACTGTTGTAGACGACCCTTCACATCATCTAGTTGAGCTAAAGCTTGAGAAATTTGGTTTCCTAACTTAGAAATTGTATCGACTGCTGCGGCTGCTTCTTGTTCTAGGACAACAACTTTATTCGTTTCTTTAAATACCCGCAGTTTTGATTCGGCTCTTCTGACAACTTCCTCAGCTTTAGGTACTTCCGTTACAAGAACCTGTTTGGCTGTCCGCGCTTCATTCTGATTAGCCTTGATATTTAGATCGATATAACTGTCAATAACTTCATTAACGATTTTAGCTGCTAGCTTTGGATCGCCGCCTTTATAAGAAAGTTGTACAACATCAGTGCCTTTAATTCCTTCTATTTTTAGTTGTTTTGCCAAGTCGGGAATCGAGAGCAGTTTGCCTTGACTATCTTTAAGGTTGAGGGAATTAATCGTTTTCTCAATTACTGGATTTGATCCAATAACTCTCACCTGAGTTTCCAAGGGATTGTCGTTCACATTCAAAGCTTCTAGGCGTCCTATGTCATCCGGTAAGCCCGTGAGTGAAGAAGAGCGATTTGTTTTAATCATCAAACTTCCTTCTGCCTTGTATGAAGGTTTTAGTGAAAATGCATATAAGCATCCAAGGCTAACAGATATGGCGAAAATTCCAACTAGAGGTAGCCAACGCCGTTGAAGAACTTCTAGGTATTTCTGAATATTTACTTCTTCAAAATGTGGTAAAGATTCCATCGTCATAATATATGTAAAGTTTTATAAAAAAAGACTATTTACTTACAGCAGATTGTTCTCACAATTTCGAATCCAGTAACACTGTAGTCTATTTTGTGATATTAATATTTAAGTTGATTGTTAGCTAACACCTTATTGCTGAGGTTCTTCAATATCTGAAGTTAACTAATAGTTTAGCAAGTCACAATTTTAACTTAATTCATATTTTACTGGCAGCAAAGCCAGGATAACTCACAATTTTATCCCTGATTGAGTTGCTTTCCATTTTTTGAGCTTAATTTTTGTTAACTTAGTTTTATGTTACTACTAACGCAAGTATTGATTAGTAACCTAACAATCACTATCATATTATGTAAGAACACTGAATTTAATAACTTCACGAAAAATTTATACAAAATACTAATATATTCACTTTTGGTTTGCTGATTTTAAAAAGGCAAAAGGAGTCAATTTTTCAGGTGAGGAATAGTTAGATTGTGCCAGTCTATAAGCGATGTATACACTTCCGAGATAGGCTTGAGACAGTGAAAATAGATACCTAGAAAGACTAGATGGATATTTATGTAAGCTACTTTAAAACTTTAATTAACAATGAATTCTTGCTTTGAATAATAGTCAATGGTAATAACACGGGACTGGCAATCATAAAATTGCATGATTTGAGTATTGAACCTATAAGGACTCACAATCAGCTTAATCTTTACTCCTCCCTCTTGTCTAATGGCTTGCTACCTACGACAAATTTTTCCGCTGACCGACTTAGTACAGGTAATTAAGTCGGTACAAATGATTAGAAGACAAGTAGTAAGACAAAATTAATTTACACAAAATTTAATTTTCAACTCTATCCAGCTTTAATTTAAAGTAGCCTAACAAAGGAGTATCAAATGACAGCGTGGTTAGAGCAATAAATTAGTTTACATCAGACTAGTACAAGACAGCGGAAATCCAGCTACTATCTCAATTAACCAGATGAATACCTCAAGCAAATTGTTCAAGGTAGGCCAACTTCAGCCATATTTTACTAGATTTCACTATATTTTTCATGAAGTTTCCCTATATTTATTATTACCTGTGTTAATCTGAAGTACTCAAGCTAGCCTCCTATTTTTTGGTTTTTGGTTTTAGGCAATTGTAATTATTAAACTGACATTAAATGTTGAGAGATGGAATTATGAAATCCTCTTCTATTATCTTACCCGTTGTGATTAGCACACTCACTTTCACTCATAGTGCCTATGCTAACCAGGAGAATGTTCCTACAACAATAGGCGATCACGATCAGGCTGGAGTTTTATTTACAGAACCAGCTACGATTAACGCTACATGGAGCAATTTTATCGGACAGACTAATAATCCAAAACAAACTGCTGAATCAATTTCCCTGATGCAGGAGCGAGGATGCCAAAAAATTAACCCGCTTGAGTTCATCAATAACCCAAGCGCTTTTTTTAAGCAATGTCAGGAGCCAACCAAGACTCAAAGTACTGAACCAATTGAGTATCTCAAGGTTCCTAAACTGGATTCTGGTATTAGTGTGACAGTTACTAAATTTTGATATGGGAACTTTTTTAACAATAGATAGCTAATTTTTGGTAGTGTGATTTATCTAGAGAATTTACGCTCAAATATGGATGCAATATTTATGCTGGCTGCTTTAGCTCAAAGCAGAAAAGCTTTGCCGGAATGTTTGCCGAACCCACCAGTAGGCTGTGTGATCGTAGATGGTCAAGAGATAGTAGCTCAAGGATACACACAAGCACCAGGAAAACACCATGCTGAGGCTAACGCACTTAAACAGATTCAAGGCAAAGCTTTCAACTTCTTGAAAATGTATGTAACTCTTGAACCTTGTTCTTTTCATGGACGCACACCTGCATGTGCTTTAGCGATCGCTGAAGATTGTCGAATAGATGAAATATATGTATCTATACTTGATCCAGACCCCCGCAATAATGGTAAAGGATTAGACATTCTTAAAAAAGCAGGAAAAATAGTTAATGTCGGATTATGCGCCAATGAGGTGAATGCTTTTCTTAACCAATATCTATTAAAGTGATGATTGAAGATTTAGATTAAAACTTCAATCATAGTACTATTTTCCGAAAAAACTTTGCAATAACCTAACTATATATGTATATACATAACTGGGCTTTTGTGTAAACTAAAAGTTGAAGCCAGTAACCGAGAAAGCTGTGAGATATTCCTTCATTACGAGTTTTAGACTATTTCCGACTTCTCCAAAAAGCGGGAATGTTGTTTAAGCTATGCTGCACAACAATCAACTAGATACCCTTACACAAAAATGTTTTCGCTTCAAGAGATATTAGGGCGATCGCGGGTGTTGCTGTCTTGCCAAGTATCATCCTTGATGTTAGTGTTACCACTGTTAGTACTTTTATTCCCTAAAATTTCTCTAGCAGTAATCAAGTTGATAATACCGCATCCAGTGCATATGTCTGCGTGCAATTATGACACAATTGCAATTGTCACAGATATCTGCGTCTTCTTGATCGTCCTAAATCCCAGCAAAGAGATATGAGTCAGAATGAATGTACAGATGTAGCAGTGCTACATCTGTGCAAGTGTTCTGGATACTGCATAATTAATTTCACCAGATGCCTAATTACTAAGTATTTGACCAGATTCTTAAAGTAAGCTGTTATTAAAGAAGGAGAGCAGGTGAAGTTCTTTCACGTTTAAGGATCCCGCTATGTACCTGGCTTGATATGATTAGATTGTATTATAAAAAATGAGGTAAAAAATTGATATTTTATATTTAATAAGTTCTTATTTAAGGGGATTACATCTATTGATAAAAAAATTATGAGCACATCAATGAATGAAATTTTTGTGATATTTTAAAATTTTCTATTAATAGTTTATCTCTTAGATAATGAAATCGTTCGTAACTTTTACTTTCTCCAGTAACACCATTGGATTACTAGACTAGATTTAATTGTTAATTGTATTTTATATGCGAAAATAAATGATAAAGGAATGTAATTACTTCAAAGGATATGCTAATGATACTTTAGGTAATTGATTTGTGACTGGTAATGATGTTATTATTAAGGAGTAGGTTGATTTTGGGTTTATTATCTCCAAGAATTAACTTGTAATGTATCATAGACCAGAATTCATCAGTGTTGCAAATTGATTAGACCTCTTGCATAAATTACAAATTAAAAACCCCACCCCGCCAAAGCGTAGCTTTATCTTCCCTCCCCGAAAGTGGAAGGAAATTAAGGGATGGGGTGTTAAGTACTTTTGCAAGATATCTATTAATTAACAGTGTGAAATGACTGTGGGTCTGAATATCTAGACTTGATACCAATAAATTGATGAGGTTACAGAGGAGCAAATAACCATGAGCAACTTAACATCTCCACATACCGAAGTTCAAAAAACGAAGAAAAAAAGTTTAGCCGCAGATAAAAAGCCTCGAGCTACAGATGATATTGTGCGTAGTTATCTGCAAGAGATCGGGCGTGTAGATTTGTTGACTCGCGAACAAGAGGTTATTTTTGCCCAACACGTGCAGCAAATGATAAATTTATTAGCTGCTAAGGAAGAATTGGCTGTGACATTAAACTACGAACCCACGCTGCAAGAATGGGCAGATCGGGTAGAGTTAAGTGTGGAGGTACTAGAGCAACAGCTAAATTTAGGACACCATGCCAAGCAGAAAATGATTCAGGCTAATCTCCGGTTAGTGGTAGCTGTGGCAAAGAAATACCAGCACCGGAACCTAGAATTTATGGATTTAATTCAAGAAGGTACTTTAGGTTTAGAACGGGGGGTGGATAAATTTGATCCCGCTCTTGGTTACAAGTTTTCTACTTATGCTTATTGGTGGATTCGTCAAGGAATTACACGGGCGATCGCTCAACAAGGACGTACAATTCGTTTACCTATCCACGTCTTTGAGAAACTGAACAAAATTAAGCGGGTGCAGCGAGAATTATCTCAGCACTTAGGTCGTGTTCCTACTACTGCTGAAATTGCCACTGCCTTATCTTTGACACCTAGCCAAGTTCGAGAGTGTTTATACTTAGCCCGACAACCCTTCTCTCTAGAGGCACGAGTTGGGGAACAACAAGATACAGAATTGCAGGACATATTGGAGGATGATGGTCCTTCTCCTGAAGATTATGCCGTTGAAGAATCTCTCCACCAAGATTTACAAGACTTATTGGCAAAGCTGTCTCCCCAGCAGCGAGAAATATTAACTCTGCGCTTTGGTCTAACTGATGGGTATGAACTTTCTTTAGCACAGATTGGCGATCGCATGGGTATTAGTCGAGAACGGGTGCGTCAGATAGAACAAAAAGCTCTCAGTCTCCTCCGACGCCAAAAGGAACAAGTACGTAGTTATCTAGCTAGCTAAAGTTATTTTTTCATAATTTAAGGCATTGAAACTCAAGAAGTCACCATAATGGCTGTATAAAATTAAGTCGTTTTGGGGGAAAATAAACCTAAATAATCTCTCTTAAAGATTTAATATGAGTACACCAAAGACAGTGCAACAATTGCAGGTACAATGGGTGACTTCTGAAAACTTTCGACGTTATGGACAGGTGATTTTTGCAAGTCTTGATGGCAAAACTTATGATGGGGAAGATGCCCAGTTAAACCTGCAAAACGGGATTCCACGATTTTATATTATGCGGTTGGAGAAGATAGGGCGAAAGTTCCACAAAATTACTCGTCATGTGGAATGCACTCAATGTCTGGGTTCTTTGGAAGGGAAGGATTGGTTAATTGCAGTTTGTCCTCCTCATAATGATGTGAATGAACCAGCATTAGAAGATATTGCTGCTTTCCGCATTCCGGGGAATTGTTTTATCAAGCTACACGAGGGTACTTGGCACGCTGGCCCCCATTTTGACCATGAAGCTGTGGATTTTTATAATTTAGAACTAGCTGATACCAATAGGGTAGATCATTTCACCCATGATTTTCTCAAGAGTCATCAATTAGAGTTTGAGATGGTTTAGGTAAGATTAGGTTTAATTATAGATATAGACAAGCCATTTCCCTGAATTAGTTCAAGTATTACGTCAGTTTGGTTATGATGTATGGATGTGTAATGTTAGCCTAGAAATTGTATCCCAGCAGAATGGTTGCGTAGAAGTTTCCACTGCCTTTGAAATTTTTCTTAAACATTCATTTTATGTCTTCTTCCAAGTCTCAATCTTCTGACAAAAGCTTTGTCTACCGCGAATTTGGCAATGACAACTCCGCCGCCACAGAAAGACCGATTCCAGAACTACCCCCACAACAACAAAATCTGAAAGTACAGGCTTCCCGCAAAGGACGCAAAGGTAAAACCGTCACAGTCGTTAGCGGTTTTCAAGCCAAACCCGAAACCTTAGCAGATTTGGTGAAGCAGTTGAAAACCCAGTGTGGGACAGGTGGGACACTTAAAGACAACGAAATTGAAATTCAGGGCGAACACAAACAGAAAATTGTTGAGATTTTGATCAAGCTAGGTTACAAAGCCAAAATTAGCGGTGGCTAATGTGTTGAGTGCGGTTTACCGTATCTTAAGCGCTATCTAGATTAAGAGAGGGAATGTTATCTTTGAGAGGTACAAATATGCTTGAACAGTGGTAAATTAGTTTGCCAACAAGCTGTTTTTTCTGAGATTAACAGGAGGTTTAAATGGATTTAGTTCGGATTCTGTGTGCCATTTTCCTGCCGCCTTTGGGAGTTTTTTTACAAGTAGGTTTTGGTATAGACTTTTGGATTAATATACTTTTGACGCTGTTTGGTTACATTCCTGGGATTATTCATGCAGTGTGGATAATTGCTAAGAAATAATTCTTTGTAGAAGTAGGTTAAGCGTACTAATATCTGTGTTAGTGATTGTTATAGAGGCAATTCATGAATTGCCTCTATAAAAAAGTTTAGAAAATTAACTACTTTGTATTCGTAACTTTAATTAAACAAAAATTTCTAAGAATACTATTTTATTTTTGAAATATACATAAACACTACCCAAGAAAACCCGATATCTAAATAAAAGTTGTAAAAACAATATTTATCAAGTCTCTAATGTAAGCTTTTGTGTGGAGTAAATACTGAATTAACTCTAACTTTTTAACATCGTATAGAGTCTAAATTCTAGAAGCAAGGGGCAGATGTGTAATTGCCATTGCACAGTTGAAACGTTTAAATCTTTGATTAACCCAGTGCGTATATCTAATACCCAGCCGTGAACCATAGGTGCTTTTCGCTCATGGAGTACTTGACGCATGATGGAAGTTTGGTAAAGATTTTTCACTTGCGCCACAACATTGATTTCCGCCAAGCGATTCAGACGTTCTTCTCTTGTTGGCAAAGCGTCAATTTCTTCTTGTTTCTCTAAATACAGTTCCCGAATTGGATTTACCCAGTTATCAAGAATTCCGATAGTTCTCCCTTCTAAAGCTGCCTTAATTCCTCCGCAATCGTAGTGACCACAAACGATAATGTGTTCCACTTTCAGGTGTAAAATTGCATATTCTAAAACGGCTAAAAAGTTTATATCTGTTAGAGAAACTTGATTGGCAATATTACGATGTACAAATAACTCTCCTGGTTCTGTACGGGTAAACTTTGTTAATGCCAGACGACTATCAGAACACCCAATGTATAAAAAAGGTGGTGTTTGTCCATTAGATAATTGTTGAAAGTAAGTTGGATCTAGAGCTAGCTTTTCGGCAACCCAAGCCTGATTATTTCTGAGGAGTTCATCAATGCTGTTGTATTTCATCTTTCGTTAAATTCGAGAGAGAATCTCATCAATATTTTATTTTAACTGATCTACAGATTTGTCTAAATCAAGATGAACTTTCTCAGAACTCAAATCTTCTAAAGATGACAATTTTTTTCAATCGGGGGCAACAACTTTGCTATCGTTATGATGATTGATTGACCAACGGTGATCGATAGCTACAGAGGAAAACTCGCAAATTTCTTCTAGTCGCTTTTGCTGTACAGCAGCTTTCCGGAGAGTAATAATTAGCTGATTCACCTGATGCCGTAAATCTGGGTTATCATTTACTGCTAACATAGTTTGTCTTTCTAAGAGTTGAAGTATAAGTTCGTAGTGAATAGGCGAAGGTAGAGGAATTTGCTCCATGAAGTTAAATTTTGATTTCATATTTGGGATTTTTTATTAGTCACAGTTCGTTTCTTGTTAATAAATTGTTACATACTAAATAACTAGTTGCTTATGGCTTTGATTTGATTAGCAATGAAGATTTGGCAAAGATATTGATGATATTTAATGGCAAACTGCTGCGTGTATACGCATAGTGTGCCCAATTGCTCAACTATTATGTGCAGCCCTGCACCTTTTAGGGGCAGGTGAGGTGTTTATTTCAAAAATTCCTCGGTAATATACGAGCGATCGCAGCGCCGGGATCTGGTTGTTTTACCAAAGATTCTCCAATGAGTACAGCAGATGCACCTGCTGTCAGCACTAAACTTAAATCTTCTGGGTTGTGTAGTCCTGACTCGCTGACAACAAGGATATTTTTCTCTTGCAATTGTCTACCCCTTGCAGCTAAAAGTTGGCAAGTAGTTTGCAGATCAACAGAGAAATCTTCCAAATTGCGATTATTGATTCCTACTAAGGAGACCCCATCCAAAGCTAACACACGGTCAAGTTCTGCCAAACTATGGACTTCAACTAAGGTTGCCATTTTCAGGTTGTTAGCAATTTTGAGGAAGTATTTCAAATCTTGATCGCTCAAAATAGCCGCAATCAACAAAATAGCATCTGCACCCTGAACCCGCGCCAAGTATATCTGATAAGCATAAACGACAAACTCTTTGCACAGTAGGGGCAAATCTACGGCAGCCCGAACCTTGGCTAAGTTTTCAAAACTACCTTGAAAAAACTTGACATCTGTCAGCACAGAAAGACAACTAGCGCCACCTTGCTGATAAGACAGGGCGATCGCTACTGGGTCAAAATCTTCTCGTAAAACACCTTTGCTGGGTGAAGCTTTTTTAACTTCGGCAATCAATGCTGGCTTAGTCTTACCTTGGCGCAAGGCATCGACAAAATCACGGGTTGGCGGCGCAGTCAGTACCCGCTTCCGTAATTCTTGCAAAGGAACTTGTTCCCGCATTTGGTCATATTCTACTTCTTTCTGCCAGACAATTTCTTCTAAGATGTGGTTTGGTGCTGCATCAGGCACGACAGCCTGATAACGCAATATCGATACATCAATAGCTGGGTTAGGTGAACGGCGACGGATTTGCATAATTTGTCATTAGTCATTGGTCATTAGTCATTGGTTATTAGTCATTGGTCATTTGTCCTTGTTTATTGACAAAGGACAAATGACAGAGGACAAATGACTAAATGGCTCGTTTATAAGCTTCGTCTAGGACTTCTGAGAGTGTCGGGTGGGCGTGAACTAGATGTGCAAGATTGTGGACAGATTGACGGTTGGCGATCGCAGCTGACGCTTCATGAATTAAGTCTGAGGCGTGCAGTCCGAAAATGTGAACACCCAAGACTTCTCCGGTGTCTTTGCGATATATCACCTTGGCAATACCGTCGGCTTCATTTTCTGCCAACGCTTTGGAATTTCCTTTGAAGTAACTCCTACTTGTGGCAATTTCAAACCCTTCAGCTTGTCCCAACTCCTTAGCTGCTGTTTCAGTTAAGCCTACATAGCTGACCTCTGGGTGGGTAAATGCCGCTGCGGGGATGCTGCGATAGTCTACTATTCTTTCCCTCCCAACTATATTTTCTACCGCGATGATGCCTTGAGCAGAAGCAGCATGGGCTAACATCATCTTCCCATTAGCGTCGCCAATTGCCCACAAATGCGGCACGACTTCACCTGCTGATAGCACTGCCATGCGATCGTCTACTGGAATAAAATTCCGGCGATCGACTTCCACACCCACAGACTCTAAACCAAGATTTTTGGTCGCTGGGATGCGTCCCGTAGCCACCAAGCAAGCATCTACTTCGATGACATCTACATCTTCTTTGGTTTTGAAATCTGCTAACTCAATCACCACAGGTGAACCTGGGATAACTTTTTTGGCGTATATCCCGACTTTCGTTTCAATATCGCGGGGATTAATTAGCACCCGTTCGGCAAGTTTGGCAATATCGCGGTCAAATCCTGGCATTAACTGATCTAGGGCTTCAATCAAGGTGATTTCACAACCCAAAGCTGAGTAAATATCAGAAAATTCTAAGCCGATATAACCACTGCCAATAATTGCCACCCAGTCTGGTAACGACTCTAATTTGACACCTTGATCGCTGGTAAAGACAGTTTTGCCATCTATTTCAATCCCTGGAGGGACAAAAGGAATCGAACCAGGGGAAAGGATAATGTCTTTGGCTGTGATGGTTTTTTCACCCCCGTCTCCGACGATAGAGACTTTTTGCGCCCCAGCGATTTTTCCCCAACCTCTGATGATATCGACTTTTAGACGTTTGAGGCTGTTGGTTAAGTCGCCTTGAAGTTTCGATACGAGATCGTTAGCATGATTAGCGATCGCTTGGCGATCGAATTCCACGCTACTAATTTGAATTCCCAGTGACTTGAGGTGGTGGGCATTGCGTAACTCCCGCACACGTCCAGATGCTGCCAGCAGCGCTTTAGAAGGAATACAGCCCCGATTAACACAGGTTCCTCCCATATCAGCAGCTTCAATAATTGCTGTTTTCAAACCACAACTTACGGCGTGTAAGGCTGCGCCATGTCCGCCTACACCAGCGCCGATAATTACTAAATCGTAATCATATCCTTGACTCACGTTAGTTTCCCCGTGTGCTTCGCCTATTTATTCTCAACTTGACCGACAATCAGCGCAACCCTTTTAACAGTTATCAGTTATCAGTTTTATCGCTGAACTCTAAATCCCTTACCTTACATTACCCTGACTGTTTACTGTTGACTGTTCACTGATTTCAGGTTTGGGTATTGCTAACTCAAATTATGATTCACTCACTTCTGGCGAAAATATGGATATTTTCATTATATGGGTTGGTTTTCCCAGAAAAGCGACAAGAAATTAAGTGAGTATTTGCAGGGTAATGAAGCTGATTACCAGTTCTAAGCTAGTTAATGAATAGAAATTGCGGTTTCATTCAGAATCTCCACACCTTTTTCTTTACAGGGCGTTAGCGTAACACTAAGCTGGATTTAGGATTGATCCAGAAGATTTACGCAGGCGATCGCTCGATGTCTATTCCCCAAATTAGTGAATTTACTATCCGCCGTCATGCCAACGCCAAATCTTTCCAGCGGGGCGAGGCATATTATAACGCTGGTGCTGTTAATGCCGTTATCCTACGTGGTCATTTGCTTCAGGCAGATGTTGTAGGCACCGAAGCTAGACCTTATCATGTCAGCCTGAATTTCGATAGTAGTGGGTTAACCTCAGTAAAATGCACCTGTGCCTACGACTATGAAGGGTGGTGCAAACACATTGTTGCGACGATGCTCGTTTGTGCGCGTAACTCAGAAAATATTGAGCAGCGTCCTACCCTTGAAGAACTACTAAATCGCCTGAATTATATCGAAACTCAAAGGCTGCTGCAAGAGTTGGTAGCAGAATACCCCCCTCTAATTGAGGCGATTGACCGCCATGTAAGTTGGATGACAAATCCTGCTGACAACCAAACAATTATAAAATCCGTGCGCCACAGTACTATTGATCCGGCTGCTTTTCGGCGGCAAGTACGGCAGATTCTCAAGGATACCGTGCGCTACTTTGAGGAGGGATACGAAGAAGACCCGATTGGCGAAGATTTGCTGAGTGTAGTCCAAACTGCGGTTGATTTTAGCGAACGGGGAGAAGGTGAAAATGCGATCGCTATTTTGTCAGCAATTACCTCTACCTGTGCGGAAAATTGGGATGATGTTGCCGAATACGGCGCTGAAAATGATGAAGTTGTCGCGGAATTAAATAATGCTTGGTGTGAAGCAATTCTTAGCACGGAACTTACTCCAGAAGAAAAAGTTGATATTCAAATAAATTTAGAAGCTTGGCAAGATGAGTGGAATGCTGATTTTGGTTTAGTTATGGAGGCTTTACGCCAAGGTTGGGATTATCCGCCACTGGTACAAGTTCTCCAAGGTAACATTACTGAAAGGGGGGCTTGGGAAGAAGACGTACCAGATTATGCTGATGATTTGGCATTAATTCGCCTGAAAATTCTCGAACGTCAAGAACGTTATCAAGAATACCTGTATTTAGCAGAAGCGGAAGGGCAAACTCAGCAATATCTGACAATGTTGGGGCGTTTAGGCAGGGTGGAAGAAGCAATTGATGCTGCTCAAACCCAGATGAACTCAATGGAAGAAGCCTTTGCTTTAGCGAAAACACTTAGCGTTCAGGGGGCATTACAGCAAGCATTAGATATAGCCCAGAGTGGATTAAATTTATCAGGTAATTGTCAGTACAAATTGGGAATTTGGACAAGTGATTTAGCTGTTGAGTTGGGTAATAGTGAAGCTGCTTTATTAGCAATTAAGGCGGCTTTTGAAATAAAGCCCTCCTTTGTGGATTACCAAAAGATGGCAGAATTGGCTGGGGCAAACTGGGAAAGTGTCAAAACAGACCTGCTGAGAATTGTCCGTACTTGTAGTGGTTGGGGAACAGAATCAGCCAAGGTAGATATATTCTTGTATGAGGGGCTAATTGATGATGCAATTGCGATCGCTGGTGAACTAAGTTCCGATCGTTCAGAGTTAATTCACCGAGTTATGGATGCTGCTATCCCTCATAATCCTGGTTGGGTGATTGCTAATGCTCGTCGCCGTGCCGAAAAGATTATGGATGCAGGTAAAGCCGAATACTATTATTACGCGGTTGAATGGTTGAAAAAGGCGCGTAATGCCTATTTGGAATCTGGGAAGAAAGCTGAGTGGTTAAGCTATCGGGAAAACTTGATGCAAACTCACGCTCGTAAACGTAAATTGATGGGAATGTTTCAGCAAAGTGGTATGGAGTGAAAAAGGCAGCAAGTAGTTCAATGAGCGGTGTAGGCTTATCTTTCAGAGACGTACAAGGGAAAGACCTACACTGAGTGCAGCATACTAAATCAGAAATTTGGTATCGATTTAAACTGTAAAAAAAGCACGGAGATACTACGCGTAGCTTGCTTCCACGTAGTGGTAGGGAAGCCTTTGACTACATAAATTTTTTTCCCTACCAAGGATTTCGGGCAACGCATAATTAATTTAATTTCACCAGATATCTGATTGATACTTTTAAATCTGCAATCACCAGATGATTTAGCTTTTAAATTGAGATTTGCTCAAGATATTAACTTTAGCGACAAAACATGAAGTAAGATTCACTTCTGAAGCAGTCCCCGTATAATCCCATAGTTACTGACAAGAATAGTCCAGTGCGATGATTGATAAATACCCTCAGAATCTTATACTGTCCTGCTTACCGCTGAGTATGCTTCTATTACTTAGCAGTACATCTTTAAGCCCACTGAAAGCTCAGGCTGTTGATACTACACAATTACCAACTAGTGATTTCACCCTATCACAACAAAATCCACCACCACCACCACCACCACCACAGGATATCCAACCACCTACACCTTCACCACTTCCCTCACCTGAAGTGCCACAGCCACTCCCCCCACCAGCAGAACTACTTCCACCCTCTGCCCCAACTCCCACACCTGATGCACCACTCCCTGGCAACTTTCCTCAAACTATTGTTGTTGAACGCTTTGAAGTTGTTGGTAGCACAGTTTTCAGTGCTGAAGAGTTAGCCAAAGCCACTGCTGAATTTACCAAACGCCCGATCTCACTGACTGAATTGTTTCAAGCACGTTCCAAAATCACTGATTTATATGTCAAAAATGGTTATATTACTTCTGGTGCTTTGATTCCACCCCAAAGAATCCAACCCCAATCCCGTGTTGTCAAAATTCAGGTGGTCGAAGGTAAATTAGAAGATATTCAGGTAACTGGGACTCGGCGGCTGAATCCGAATTATGTCCGCAGCCGACTAGCAATAGCCACATCACCGCCTCTCAATCGCCAGCGTCTATTAGAAGCACTGCAACTTTTGCAACTTAATCCTTTGATTCAAAACGTGACTGCTGAACTCTCAGCAGGATCGCGGACGGGTACGAGTCTATTAGAAGTTAAAATCAGTGAGGCAAAAACCTTTAGTGGGCAAATAGTTCTTGATAATGGGCGATCGCCTAGTGTTGGCAGTTTTCGACGCGGATTACGATTGAATGAAGCCAACTTACTCGGATTGGGAGATGGTCTGAGTGTAGGCTACACCAATACCGATGGTAGCAACTCCTTTGACGCTAGTTACACATTGCCTCTTAATCCCCGTAACGGAACGCTTACCTTGAACTATGGCACTACGTCGAGCAATGTCATTGAGCCTCCTTTCGACATCCTAGATATCGAATCGGCTTCTCGTTACTACGAGTTGACATTCCGTCAGCCAATAATCCAAACTCCTACACAAGAATTCGCTCTGGGGTTAACAGCTTCCCGACGCGAAAGTGATATCTCGTCGAGACTACAGAGAGAAGGGGTTCCCGCCTCTGATCTTTCACCTGGTGCTGATGAACAGGGACGCACCAGGGTATCTGCATTGCGATTTTTTCAAGAATGGACGAGTCGTAATAGTCGTGAAGTCGTTGCCCTACGCTCTCAATTCAGTTTGGGCATAGATGTGTTGAATGCCACAGTTAATCAAAATGCTCCCGATAGCCGTTTTTTTGCTTGGCAAGGGCAAGCACAATGGGCACGGCTTTTAGCTCCTGAAAGCTTATTGTTATTACGTTTAAATACGCAACTAGCATCTACAAAACTTCTGCCTATAGAGCAATTTGGCTTAGGTGGGCAGGATAGCATTCGCGGCTACCGTCAAGATTACCTGCTGACAGATAATGGCGCTTTTGTTTCTGCGGAAATTCAAGTACCGATTCTGCGCTTACCGCAGATAGATAGCATATTACAAGTTGTCCCATTTGTGGATTTTGGGGTTGGCTGGAATACTTCTGGTGAAGACAATCCCGATCGCAATACTTTAGCTGCTGTTGGTCTGGGGTTGCGTTGGGCACAGGGCGATCACTTCACCGTTCGTCTTGACTGGGGTATTCCTTTGGTATCTGTTAACAACTCAAATGAGAGAACATTACAAGAAAACGGTCTGTATTTTAGTTTACTCTATAATCCTTTTTAAGCGCTGTTCATCTCCACCCTAGCAAGAGTTGAGGGTGGGGATAGACAATAGTCAATGATAAAAATATGAAGATGATCTAAGTTTTTATAAAAAAGACCCTGGGTTATGATTCCAGGGTGCATACACGTTTTTCAGGCATTAATAGGTTCAATAATAACTCTGTAAAATAGTTATTTCTACTATCTATAGAATGATACAAAAGTAGTTCTAGTTATTTTGTTCTCTCAATACATCTGCCATTAGGAGTATACAAATATTGGCAGAGGAAAGTTATCCGGCAATATTATGATTGGATTAACCTTCAAATGCTACTGTAATTAATCCATATAATTTAAGCTAATTTAATTTTTGTTGAGCGCATAAAAACACATCAAAAATTAAATATAATAGACCTTTTGCAAAAATATATTTTTGCACTCTTAGGGAAAAGAAAAAAGGTTAAAGGGAAAGGATTTTGAGTTTCTTTACCCTTTTCCCCTGCCCCTTATCCCCAGAGGGGGCCCCACCTTCCCCTTTACCCCGACAAATGCCAAGAAGTCTAATCTATAGGCAAATATCCACAAAATAATCTCTGGTAAAGAAAAATAGCTTAAGTGTTTTTAGGTAGTTGCACAGTAAACAAACTACCTTTACCTAGCTCAGAAGTAACCTTGATAGTTCCTGCGTGCCCTTCTACAATGCGATGGGATAGATGTAATCCTAAGCCACTACCTGAGCGTTTATTTCTGCCTTGGCGAAATCGCTCGAAAATTGTTGCCTGATCTTCTGGTGCAATCCCATATCCTGTATCTTGTACCTCAATTATTACCGAATCTGGATCTTCTGAATTAGATGATGTTTCATAAATACGGATTGTTATGCCTCCCGTATCTGTAAATTTAATGGCATTTGCAATCAGGTTGTTTAATACTCGCCGTAACTCTAAACGATCGCCCATGATAATACCAGCGTTTTGACTCAGTGGATCTAATTCACGGGTATCAACTTCCAGAGTCAAGCCTTTTTCACTAGTTAGAGGACTTAGTTCGCTGACTACTTCTTGAGATATCTCACATAAATTGCATTCCTCCCAATTCAACGTTTTTTTACCCGCCTCGAAGCGATAGACTTCTAACAGCGTGTTCACCATTTCCATCAAATTTTGGTTACTACGAATCATCACTGCGATCGCCTGTTTCATTTCCGGCGAAATTTTGCAGAATGTTTCCATTTCAAACAAATTCAACATGCGATCAGAAGCTACTAGGGGAGTTCGCAAATCATGAGTCAGACGGGAAACAAAATCTTCCCGTTGGCGGGCCATTTTTTGTTGTTCGTCCAGACTGTGCTTGAGACGTAATAGCGATCGCACTCTTGCCAGTAGTTCATCAGTATCAAATGGTTTACGAATAAAATCGTCAGCACCAGCATCCAAACCTTCGACAACGCTGGATTGATGAAAGGCAGTAATCAACAAAATGGGAATATAAGAGATTGCGGGGTTATTCCGAATTCGACGTGTGACTTCATAGCCATCTATCCCTGGCATCATTACATCTAACAGAATCAGATCAGGTGGAGATTGCTCAATTTGCCGCAAAGCTTTTATTCCATCTGAAGCTAAATCAATTTTATATCCTTCACTTTCTAAAATTGCTTGAACCAAAATGAGATTATCTTGAGTGTCGTCAACTGCTAAGATACGATAAATTTTATTATTTTCAACTACAGACATGATTGATTTATATTTATATATTTTATCAGTTTTTGTGGAAGTAATTTTTAAATTTAGGATATTCTATAAGGTGCCTTCCTGGCTTGAGAAGATGACTGATGAGGATTTTTTCCAGGGCAAAAAAAATCGTCGTTATCTAATGAAGCCTGTGAAGCTGGAGCATTGCCTGCTACAGTCGGTAATGTAATTTGACGTGGCAATTCAATTTTAAACCTTGAACCAACCCCCAATTTACTCTCAAGAAATATTTTACCGCCCATCATTCGCACTAGCGAATCTATAATTGCCAAACCCAGACCCGTACCTGGATATTTGCGAGTGATAGTTTGATCGACTTGCCGAAATGCTTCAAAAATATGCTTAAAATCTTTGGACGCTATGCCAATACCTGTATCTTGAACAATAATTACTACTCGATTTGCAGGTAGTTCCTTAACCTCAACCCAAATTTCACCAGACTCTGTGAATTTAATGGCGTTGGAAAGCAGGTTAATCAAAATTTGTTTGACACGAACTGGATCGTTAAATACCAAAGGATTTTGCAAATCGGTTTGTACTAACAATGAAAGATTTTTAGCATCAGCGAGGGAACGCATTTCACTGACAACGAGATTGATTACCTTGGATATATCGAATCTTTCTGCTTTTAAATCTAATCCTCCTCCCTCCAGCTTAGAAAAGTCGAGAACTTCATTCAGCAGCATCAGCAAATGCTTCCCATTATTCAAAATACGCTCAACCATATCTGCTTGCTGGTGCGTTAGTTGACCAAACTTAGGACGCAGCAGGATTTGCGAAAAACCAATAATCGCATTCATTGGTGTTCTAAGTTCATGGGAAATAGTGGCCAAAAAAAGTGATTTTAGACGTGATGCCTCCAATAGCTTGAAGTTTTGCATTTGAATCTGTTGCTGTTGTCTCTCCAATTCTTGGTTCTTACAAATGAGTTGTTCATGACTTTCTCTAAGTTGCTGGTTTGCCAAATCGGCCTGCATTTCCGCTCGATAAATCCGAATCGCACTCCGTAAAACCTGCAACAAAGTTTCTGGGGAGATTCTAGATTTAGAGACATAGTCTGTAGCCCCAGCTTTCAATAATTGGAGAGGAATTTGTTCATCTCCTTGACTAGTTAGGACTACTAAAGGAACTTTAATTTTTGAAGAACGTAGCTGTTGAATCAAGGTTAGTGCATCCCGATCTGGTAAGTGATAGTCGAGGAAAACACAATCGTAAGCAGTAATGCTTAAGACAGAGAGCGCATGATTACCATCACCTACTTCAGACAATTCTATCTGAACACCTGCTTTAGTCAGGGCAGAACGGATTGCTATCCTGTCTACTTGATCGTCGTCTACAACCAAAATTTTCAGCGTCTCTTCCATCGGTTTTAATTTTCGCCGCCAAACATAGGTTGATGTATAATGTTTCTATTTTCAGATTATCCAACTAAAGAATATAAAATTTTCGGACATCTAAAACCTGTAATTTGATTGATTAAGATATTTTGCATAATATCCACTTTAATACCTGCTAAACATTCATTACATCAACTTCCCTATCCTCCATTAGTAGTATGTTAATCACTCTTTCGGACGTTTCCTTGGGTTGAATTCAGTCTGTTATATCTTCAATCTGGTTAATTGACCAGATGGTAACTAAACTCCTAGCAAATAACCAATGTCCTGCAAAAAATCAGTAATTAACAAGCAGACACAGATGATACAAAGTAAAATAAAATACTTTACCAAGCTTAAAACCAATTGTAAATGAGTCAGCAAGCCACCGTCGTCAGTCATTGGTGAGAGTTGCATACTATTAGCGTGTACCATAAGCTTGAATAGTTTTAGCTATCAAGTTAGTTAGAGCAGATAAATAAAAAAGTACTATCTATACCTATTTATGGATCTGAAATAATCCTAGCTCCTAAAATTTCGACAATTTTCTTAGCGATCGCCACATCTGTGTTAGTATTTATCCAGGTATATTGAACTTATAGATGTTCGCAAAATTACCAAGTTTTCATGCTGAAGAAAGGCTCCCGACAAAAGTTAGGCAAAAATTCAAAACCTAAAAGGGGAGAGATTGGCACAGAGGGATTGTATTATATCGTGTGAAGAGTCAGACAAACAAGTTCGCCACCCAGAACTACGAATTACTTTGCTGTTGGTGATTCCACCAAATTTTAACGCTACCTGATTCCCTTCTATGAGGATCTCTATTGGCTCTATCAATCGGATGAATCCAAAGGTTTGATTAAAAATCGCTCGAAACCATCGTTCGCTTTTTCGTAAAGCAACTTTCACCTGCTGTAATTTTTTCATTTTCGTAAGCCTTTTTTAAACTTTGATCCAAAATAATATTAATTAACAAATGGAACATGGCAACTCAAAGCTGAATTATCGGCAAGGAGGAGCAATTTGGCATTCGTTTCAATATTTCATACTTTTTGTGTAAGTATCTATATATCTCAAGCTAGATTTGTCCTCTATCTAAATATGAAAATATTGGATACTTGTTATTTCTATCGGTGGATGCAGACAGGTTCAAATATCATCTATCTTAAGTTTGGGAAAATAAGAGATAGTAGTTACATATAAGGCAATACTTTGAAAGATGCAAACAGCGCAAGAGTGAGTGTAGCGATGAATGAAATTAGTATTATTTTAATTGAAGATCACGACTTAACGCGAATGGGGCTACGAGCAGCATTACAGTCCCATAGTGCATTGAAAGTAATTGGGGAAGCAGCAAATGCTACCCAAGGGTTAAAACTTTTAGAAACGGCAAAGCCAGATGTAGCGGTAGTAGATATCGGCTTGCCTGACATGGATGGCATCGAACTCACTCGTAAATTCAAACGCTCCCAGGCTGAAAATGGGCAATCTACTACGAAGATTCTCATCTTGACAATGGATCATACAGAGGATGCTGTACTTGCAGCCTTCGCAGCTGGCGCTGATTCTTATTATATGAAAGAAACGAGCATCAGTAAATTAACTGAGGCAATTCAAGCAACTCACGGCGGTAACTCTTGGATCGATCCGGCAATTGCCAACGTGGTATTGCGGAAGATGCGCCAAGGTATTCCTGGAGAAAGTCAAGGTTCTGACAAGCCGAAGACTGTAAAAATTGAGGCGTTGGCATCAGAATACGAGCAAGTTTTGGAAACATACCCTCTGACTCAACGGGAACTGGAAATCCTAGAGTTGATTGTAGCTGGATGTAGCAATGGGCAAATTGCCGAGAAACTCTACATTACAGTTGGTACTGTAAAAACACATGTTCGTAATATTCTAAATAAACTATGTGCTGATGACCGTACCCAAGCTGCTGTGAGGGCCTTACGTTCGGGGCTGGTGGCCTAAAGGATCAGGGACAAGGGAGATGAGGGGACAAGGGGACAAGGAGAATAACCTACCACAATGCCCCATACCCACTGCCCCATTATCCAAATTTTTCTCGCAAGCAATTAGCAATACGTAGTGCTGCTCCCGGTTTGCCCATGCGTCGCTCACCATTTTCAGCAATAATTTGCAAATTATCAGGGTTTTTGAATAGGGATTGTACAACCTTCGCTACTTCTGCTGGTTGATCGATTAAAATCAAAGACGATCCGAGAAGACGACTTTGAGATTCAGCAAAGCTAAGGTTGTATTGTGGCCCATTACCGGGAATTGCGATCGCAGGTTTGCCCAAACCGATAAACTGTTCTGTGGCTGTACCTGCCATTGCGATCGCTAAATCTCCCAAATGCAAGCAATCATTATAGGCTTGTTGTGTTAATAGCAGATAAGCATTTCTCTGTTTAAATGTCAAGACATTTGGATCGCGAAGTTTAATAGGAGATGCTGATTCAGCGCGCCAGCCCTGGGATTGTACACTTTGGGATAAAATATTAGAGTCTAAACCAGGAGCGATCGCACCTAAAAACACTACTTTGTTAGAACTATAAAAAATTGAATCTCGCTGTTGAAAACTTGCCATCAATGCAGATACGGCAATCATAATTGTTTCCCAGTTGCTGTATGCTTCTGGCGGACGAGAACCAGGAAGAAGAGTTACTACAAAAGGTCGAACTGTCTCTTGCTGGTGGATATTCTGACTATAAAATTGTTGGCGTGAAAACGTCGGTTCTAGACCATCCATCATGGGATTACCCAAATAGAAAGCTGGAATTGGCCATTGTTTTAATGTTTCCATTGTCAGCGCATCTCTAAGGAACACAGCCTTACAACGGCGACGAGTCATTAACCAACGTTCCCAAGGATGGTAAACTGAACCAGAAAAGTTTTCCCAACCTGCGTCTTTAGATTTTCGTGGTAATAATCCAGCTTCATCTCGTACATGATATTCAGATTTTGCCGTACCGACAAAAGCATAATTAGCGCCACTGAATGTTGCAAATAACAGTGGCAAAATATCTCCCACTGCTAAAATCGCTCTTTTATTACCTAATTTTTTTTGAGAACTTACCCAACGGCGGATAGCTTTAATTTGGCTGAGGGTAAGTTGCAATAAACCACCGCGTACATCCCGCGTCAATTGGCGGCCATCCATATAAATAAAGCCGCCAGAAGGCATATTCAGCACTGAACCGATAAAGGGGATATCCAACTGTTCATAAGCACGTCCTTCACCCACCAAAGGTAAAGCAAATATCTCTGGTGGGTTTGGTTGTTGTTGGAGTTCTTGCAAAATCCGAACTGCAATCACATCTTCCCCATGACCATTACTTAATACAAGTAACCGCAAAGGAGAAGTTGCAGATTGGGAGTTAGAAGCTAGCGATGACCGAGATAAATTACTCATAAGAAACAAAATATCAAAATTAACTGTCTGTTTGGGTAAGAGGTATAAATAGGGAAATCGATCAAGAAGCTGGAAGTTAGTATTATCCCTATTCGCTAGCGTCTCTACAACTAACTCCCAGTTAATTAGGTTAAATATTATGCGAGTTTCTACTACTGCTATTTTTACTTTAGCTACTTTAGCTGCTGGGAATGTTACTGGGCAAGCAACGGCTGCACCTGCTAAAACCGTTACTCCAACTGCAAAAGCTGGTAACTTGGTAGTACCGATAATTGAAGACACTCCCGCACGGGTAGAGACAATTGCTTCCCCAGAAACAATAGTTGCACAACAATTTTCCCAAAATCCTGTCACCGTGCAAACAGGTGCAAACAAAAATTCCCCAATAGTCTTAAAATCAGCAGACAAGGGAAATTCATCAGTAACACTTCCTGCCACTCCCTCTTTTTCCCTTTCATCCCCCAAAACTCCCGCTACTGAAAGCAATTTAGTCGTCACAGCTACAGATGTACAGGTGGTGGGAGCCAATCAAGAATTACAGCAAATCATTCGCCAGGTAATTAAAACCCAAGCTGGTGGAGAAACCAGTCAAAGCCAGCTACAAAAAGATGTAACTGCAATTTTAAATACAGGTTTATTTAGTACTGTCAATGTGAATAGCTTTAGCACACAGGCTGGATTGAATGTAGTATACCAAGTCCAACCGGTGATAGTGCGATCGCTGCAACTATCTGGTGCTAAAGTACTTACCTATCAAGTTGCCCAACAACGTTTGCAATCTCAGATTGGAACCACCATTAGTCCCAGTGGACTGCAACAAGCAGTAGCACAAATTAACAAGTGGTACGCCGACAATGGTTATAACTTAGCACGCGTGTTATCAATTAAACCCAGTTCTCAAGGCATTCTCACTGTAAATGTCGCTGAAGGCTTGGTAAGTGATATCAAATTTCGCTTTGTCAACGATGAAGGTAAAACCGTTGATAGCAAGGGTAATCCCGTCGGAGGACGCACCAAAGCAAATTTCTTACAACAACAACTCAAGTTGAAACCCGGCCAAATTTTCCAAGAAAATGTCGTTAAACAAGACATCCAACAACTATATCGTACTGGTTTATTTGAAACTGTGAATGTTGCCTTAGAAGGGGATGCGACAAAACTTGATTTAGTCTACCAACTCAAAGAAACTGGGGCACGTGGTGTTAACTTGGGTGGTAGTTACAATGCCGATCAGGGATTGGTAGGTACAATCAGCTATCAAGATCAGAATGTCGGTGGTGTTAATGATACTTTAGGTGTGAATGTTGGTGTAAGTAGCCGAGACTTGCAGTTTAATACCAAATTTACCAGTCCTTATCGGATAACTAACCCCGATCGCTTCGGCTACACTGTAAATGGTTTTCGTAGTCAGGAACTTTCAGAAACCTTTGATGACAAGATTAAGTTAGCTAACGGCGACAAAGTGCGAGAAGGTCAAATTGGCGGTGGTGTCAGCTTGCAGCGACCAATTGACGACTGGAATACCTCATTAGGATTAAATTATACCCGAACTAGTATTCGCGATCGCCAAGGTAATATTACCCCAAGCGACGCTCAAGGTAATCCCCTCTCTGCGAGTGGCACTGGTGTTGACGACTTAACTACCGTATCCTTCACCGCCACCAAAGACCAACGGGATAATCCCCTCAATCCAACTCAAGGTTCCGTTTTGAGTCTGAGTACAGAACAATCTGTCCCCATTGGTCAAGGTAATATTTCCCTGAATCGCCTCAAAGCCAATTACAGCCAATATTTACCAGTACAGTTATTTAACAGCAAACAGCCACAAGTCTTTGCGGTGAATGTGCAAGCTGGTACCGTCCTTGGAAATTTACCGCCCTACGAAAGCTTTAACTTGGGTGGTTCCAACTCAGTACGCGGTTACGATTCTGGAGAAGTTGGCAGTGGACGCAGTTATGTATTAGCTTCGGCAGAATACCGTTTTCCCGTTTTACCAATCGTAGGCGGTGTATTGTTTGCCGACTTCGCCTCAGATTTAGGTTCTGGTGATACTGTATTAGGAGATCCGGCAGGTGTACGAGATAAACCAGGTTATGGTTTTGGTTATGGGGCGGGAGTGCGAGTAAATTCACCACTAGGTTTAATTCGGGCTGACTATGGCATTAACGACCAGGGAGAAAGCAAAGTGCATCTGGGAATTGGGCAGCGATTTTAATTTGAGTTCAGGCGTTGCTGAAAAAGTCATATCTAAAAACTAAATATGCGTTATCCAGAACCCTTGTAGAGACACTAGCAGTGCCAATACGGTTCGGATAAGCATTTTTCACTTTCCTTATGATCTGGGGAATGGGTTTGCGGGTAAAGGGGAAAGGATGTATTCAAAACCTTTCCCCTTTCCCCTTTACCCTTTAACCGAACCGTATTGCTAGCATTGCTACGTCTCTACAAGGTTTTTGGCTCATACAGCAGATTTCAAGTTGGTGAGGTACACAAGCAAGCTAAATCTGTTACCCAGGTATAAAGCGTGTTTTATATCATGTCCGCTTGATTGCTTATTAAACCCGAAGAACCCCACCCCGCCAAAGCTACGCCTTGTCTCCCCTCCCTGCAAGCGGGGAGGGGTTGGGGGTGGGGTGTAATGACTGTGGTTAGCATAACTAATTATGCGGACATGATATTACTCCTGAATTCTGAATTCTGCTGTATATGTATTAGCGATCGCCTTTGAAAACGACTTTTATAAATTGGCCAATTTATTACACAATATTTAATAGTATAGAAATTTCAATAATCAAAGGAAAAAAGCTATTGTCACGTTTTCACGAGACATTAATTTTTTAATAGCGCTAGTCATGCAGAATATAAAAAATATTATAAGTAATAGTATGGAAAAAAGTGTTATAAATGCCAGCCTTTCTACTCAGAACCTAACCTTTCGTCCAGGTGATACTCCTGTATCATTTGAGGTAACTGTCAATAATGATAGCGATCGCTTCGTCAATTTTCAAATAGAAATTACCGCAGCTGGAGAAATACGCAACACAGGATATCGCTGGTATAGACTCGAACCAGAGGTAGCGGCAGCCAAGCCACCGGGCAGTAGTACCATCTTCCAAGTTTTCGTATTCAATACACCCATTCCGGGATTTGTTGGTACTGTCAACCTGATGGTAAATATTTTTTCACCGCAATTAGCACAACAGTCCAGACTTGTGCTGCGCTTGAAAATCGAGCGAGACAATAGACCAACACATTTAAGTGTAGAATTACCTGTACGAGAGTTCCAAGTTTATCCCCGCAATTCTGTCGATATACCAGTACGGGTGCGAAACTTGGGGCAACAACCAATTGAGGTAATGCTACGTTTTACAGGCGTCGATCCATCTTGGCTAGCTGGCAGTGCAGAACGCCGATTACCTTTAGATCCAGGTGGTTTAGCAGAAGCTACATTCCAATGCCAACCTCCTTCTGTAGTGCAAGCGCCCAGTCAAAACTATCCTTTTACTATTGAAGCTGTTAGCAATAATGGTTATCCAACTAATGCTGAAGGCAATATTGAAGTTTTGCCAGTAGGTTTTATAGACTTTACTACCACCGAAAAACACCTGAAAATTCCCAATAAATCGGCATGGTTGCCTGACTGGAAATCTGATACAGCTTCCTTTGAATTACTATTTAAAAATGCTAGCAATCTCAACCAGGAAATTAATGTGCAGGTGCAAGGTAGAGACTGGCGAAAATGTAGTTTTAAAAAGCTTCCTGAAACTGCCAATCTTCATCTAGGAGAGACAAGTAAAGTCATCCTCGATGTTAAAACAAAACGTCCTTGGATTGGAATCGGCAAAACTCTATTATTAGAGGCGAAATCGGAATTATCTGACCAACGTTTAGGGAGTACAGACCCAGCCACGCAGACATTAGAAGTAGAGACTCTGCCAATTATACCTTTATGGTTACAATTGGCTGCGATCGCACTTTTAGCTGCACTCTTAGCATTAATCCTGCAACCAAGAGGTGTAATGCATACCCGTTCTGTCAACTCAGTGCGTTTTAGTGGTATTGGTTTATCTGTGGTCAGTGGTTCAGATGATTGCACCTTAAGACTTTGGAGAATTGGTGCAGATAGTTTAGAGCCTGATGATACAGTAAGGTATGCTGGACAACCTCTTGCTTGCGAGCAACTGCAACAGCCCAAAGGATTGATGGCGATTACTGATGATGCAGTACAAGTCTTACGCTTTATGCCATTACAAAATAATCGTGTTGCTGTTGGTTTAGATAATGGTGTAATTGAACTCAGAGATGTTCCTTCAGGTGTAAAGATTAACCAACTTCAAGACCTTAAAGATCCTAAAGCAAAAGGCGATCGCGTTTTTGACTTAGCTTTTACCTCAAACTCACTTAACTTATTCAGTGGGTATGGCAGTGGTAAAGTGAGACTATGGTCAAGACCAGCGCCTAACAGCGATTTTCTGCCAGAACCGCAAGTTATCGACATTCAAAGTAGATTAAAACTATCACGTTTCCAAGTCCGGGCATTAAATCTCAGCCCAGATGCAAAAACTCTAGTAATTGCTGGAAACTTTAAGCGTTTTATATTGTGGCAGTGGAATCAAACTCAATCTGATAAACAATTCCCAAGTTTATCAGTGCAAAATCTAGAAAAACTAGACCCATTAGTTGGGCCTGAAGACTATATTTGGGGATTAGCTTTTGTTCCTGACTCAACAGGAAGAATCCTTGCAACTTCTGATTCTGCGGGATTTATTACGATTTGGGATTTAAATCAGTGTCAAACTATTAAAAATCCGAATCCGCTAGAAAAAATAAATGAGCTTAATTGTTCACAACTAGACCGTTGGTCAGCATCAAAAACATCTGTGCGGACTCTAGCATTTAGTGACGATGGTAGTCTTTTAGTAAGTGGTGGCGATGATGGACGAGTCTTAGTTTGGTACTTAACTCCCGAACATAAACTCGACAAAACAAAAGCAGCAGAAGGTAAACAAATTTACAAAAGCTATAAAAAAATCAATAGTATCGATTTGAAAACTAATCAAGGAACCATGATTGTGAGTGGTGATGAAGATTTTCAGGTCAAATTACACCGCATCAAATAAGGGAATCAATGACATGCAAGCTAAATTCAATCCACTGCAAGTTATTATCAACCCACCTGGAATTCAATTTGGGATGCCAGGAGATACGATTGAACTCTATATTGTTGTAATTAATCAGGGAAATCAAAGTGCGGTTATTGACTTATATTTTGTTTTTGACGAAGTATTTCAAAATTTAACTGGTTGGTCTAGTTCTCCGAGAGAAAGTTTAGCATTAGCTCCAGGGCAAAATAGTGACGAAGTAAGATTTGAGTTTCAAATCGCCGCAAATGCTCTCGTAGAAACCGCAGGAACCTATGACTATACACTAGTCGTAGATTCTCCTCTACATTATCCTCAAGACACTCCCATAACGTTCCGAAACGAAATAAAGGTTCTGCAAAAAGAACAGACCGCAATTCGGGTGAACGACCCGACATTTTTCATTAGACCTAACACCAACCCCAACAAGCAGCTGATTTTCAATTTTAGTGAGCCTTTGCAAGTCGAGGTGATAGTTGATAATCGCTCTAATCGCGTAGATAGATTCCGCTTGAGTTGCACAGATTTAGACGATGATTGGTTCACAATTAAGTATCCTGCAACTGGATTTGAGGGGCCAGGATTAGTGTCTGACGTGACTGCACTAGAACTCAATCCTGGTACGCAAGGTCAAATATTGTTAAAATTTCACCCACCTGGGGATACTCTTGCGGGAAGCTATTCGCCGACAATCCGCTTGTATTCAGAAAACTCTCCAGATTTAGTACTGCTGGATTTGGTGTATATCCAAATTCCGACAAATTATCGCTTAGATGTAGAATTTAATACCATCTTAGGACAAGTTATCCGTAGTCTTGGTAAGTACGAATTATCACTAGCTAACCAGGGCAATATTGTCCGTGAACTGATATTAAACTTAAAAAGTCGAGACGAAGAAGAACTATATACTTACAAATTTGATCCGACTGAAGTTAGATTATTACCTAATAGAAGTGCTGTGACTAATTTGACCGTAAAACCCAAACCTTGGTGGCGACAACCGTGGTTTGGTGCAGGGCTAGTGGTCAACTTTCAACTCGATATCAAAGACCAACAAAATTTACCTCTACCGAACACACTGCCTCAAGGAACTTTGATATGGAAACCCCGTCCTTGGTGGCAATTTCTTCTGTTAATTTTGGCAATTTTGGGATTATTGGGAGGGATAGGATTTATCATTTGGCGAATTTTAAACCCCGAACCTTTGAGATTAGAAAATTTTAGTGCAAATGACTCTCAAATTACTGAAGGTGATGAGGTAGCTTTAAACTGGGAAATTCATCAATATAAACAGTTAAAAAAGTTAGTTTTGACGGCTAAAGGTTCCCAACCTATTCAGCCTATTACTTATGACTTTAGCAATGACATTCCTGAAACACTGGGTAAAGGAAGTGCTAATGAAATTCCTCCCTGCCAGGTACAAGATAAACAAGAGTTAATTTGTAGCAACGTAAAAACTGGAGTGAAAACAAAAGGTAATTACACTTTTGAGTTACAAGCCTTTTATCGCAATGGTATACAAATATTTTCCCGAAATAACCAATTAGCAACGCAAACTACCCAGGTAGAAATTGCGGAAAAACCAATTGCATCAGTAATTGCTTTTCAGCTAGATAAGCCACAGTATACAAAAGGCGAAAATATTCTTTTTAGTTGGACAATTGCACGTCCATTATTGCTGTCACAACTACAGGTTGTTGGCAATGCAGATGATGGTACATCTTATGGTGAACCAGTTACTTACAAATTTAATCAAGGCAATATTACAGACCCTAAACTAAAAAAACTATGTATACAACAAAATCAACAACTGCAATGTAAAAATCTTCCTTTATTAGCCAATAAAGTGGGAAATTTTGCATTTGAAATTAAAGCTGTTTCTAACAATGGAAGCGACAAAACTAGTTCTAAAAAAACTGAATCCAAAATTCAAATATTACCCAAACCATTTAAGATTGTCTATTTCAAAATCAACGGTAGTGAACAACCAAACTTGGTTCTCGATGAAGGAACATCTGCTATTCTGAGTTGGAGAGTAGAGGGAGAAAATATTCAGGTTAAACTTCTACCATACGGCAATGACGTTCCAGCAATTGGTTCAACGAAGTTTCCAGTCAATCAAGCCTTCCCCGCTCAAATCGGACTGCTAGTCAATGATCTATCTGGTAAGCAACAACCCCAGCAAAGAGGATTTGCAATCACAGTCCTCAAAAAAGTAGAGCCTACTCCTATACCTGGCATTAACCCAATTCCACCTACTCTGCCACCTAGCAATAGCCCATTTAAGGCTCCCTTACCTCAGAGGTAACTTTTTGGGCAATATGAAAAGCAGAGATATATGAAAGTTGCAGACTGCCTCCAAAATCATCTTCTATACAACGCCTCAATCCTAAAAATAAAGATTCTTTAGTTTCTAAATCTAATTTTATGTATGGCGAGTAAGTGTTCAAAAGTGTTAAATATTTATCCACAGTGTAGGTTAAATCTGATATAACTTGTCCTGTTCTCAACTTTTGGAATTGCCCCGAATCAATGGCCATATTTCCTAATTGTCTCAAGATATATTCTTGAGTTTTTTGGTCTTCATATCGGTCAAGAGATGGAGTATGTAGTTGATAGACTTGCGATAAACTTTGGTATATTTCGTAGCTGGGTTGAAGTTCCTTATTCCACAATAAAATTAGGTTGCCATTTTCTTTTAGGGCATTTGCTGCTTTTGGATATCCAACTTCTGGTGATATCCAATGAAAAGAACTCGCTGCTAAAACGGCATCAAATTCAAGTGCCTTGAGTTCCCACTCTTCAAAGGATGTGTTCTGTATCTCTACATTGGTATACGGCTGACAATTCTGTTGAGCTAACCGGAAAAAATCTGGATTGGGTTCTAAGCAGATTATAGAGCAACCCAATTGAGCGATGCCTACTGTTGCAGTTCCAGGGCCACATCCCACTTCCAGAATTTTTGAGTTAGTGGAGAGTTGGGCAAGTTCCACAACTTGGTGAATCAAATCTTGAGGATAACGTGGTCTTGCCTGATTGTAAGCTTCTGCTGCCGGAGAATACCAATGTTTACGCTGTTCGAGGTCTGTACTGGAGTAGCTGATTATTGCTTGTTTTAAGTCTTCCATAATCTATTCAATTCCTGCAAAGAGCATAAAACTTTGTCTGTTGTGGCTTTTGCTAGCTCAATTCCTGGTTTTATGAAAAGTTCGGCGTCTGCGCCCATTTTCAAGCAGAGGTTTTCGCAACGGTACTACCTCAGCTTCACTACTCTCGCGTGCTACCCGAACCAACAACCCAGCAGCTATTAAGCTGGCAATCATAGAATTACCACCATAACTAAACATGGGTAAAGGTAAACCAGTAGTCGGTAGAGAACCTGTAGCAACACCGATGTGGAGCAATGATTGTCCCACCATCAAAGTCGTCACACCGATCGCGACTAATCTATGTACTATATTTTTAGCCTTTAGCGCCACAACTAATCCGAGGGTAGCGAATGTAGCTAAAAGTACCAACAACACCATACTGCCAACAAAGCCAAATTCTTCAGCGAACACTGCAAAAATAAAATCGGTATCTTGAATTGGTAAATAAAATAGCTTTTGTTGAGAAAGCCCATATCCAGCTCCCCAAGTTTTACCAGAACCCACAGCTAGTAGACTTTGCACCAACTGGTAGCCATCTCCTGTAGCATCAGCCCAAGGATTGAGGAATGACATCACCCGCTTACGCTGATACTCTTTAATACTAATACTGAGTAATGCCAACATTACTCCACCAATTGCTGTTCCTCCCAGGTACTTGTAAGATAAGCCTGCTGCTAAAGCAATTAGCCAGATAGTCATGCCGCAAAGTGCCGTTGTACTCAAGTTAGGCTGGGCAAGAATTCCTAAAAGTACCAAACCAAAAACGCCCAACCAAGCGAAGCGAACCCGCCAACTAATTCGTTCCCATTGACCAAAAAGCCGCGCACTTTGCAACACCAAAAAGGGTTTAATTAGTTCTGAAGGTTGAATCGGAATTGGCCCGATCGCAATCCAACGCGCTGCATCAAAAGCCTTTTTTCCCAATCCTGGGATCAGTGTGACAAAAATTAACCCCAAAAACAGCAACAAAAACCAATGGGATAATCCCAAAATTTTCTGCAACGGCGAATTAACAATAATATTGAATCCGATTAAGGAAACTAAGACCCAAAGCAGTTGACGCTTAAAGTAGTACAACCCATCATCATAACGACCATCAGCGACAGGATAAGATGCTGAAAATAGCATCACTAAGCCGACGAACAGCCAAATCAACGTTAACCAGCGCAACAACCGCGCTTCTAATGCCCAGTTGGAGACTGAACTATCAAAAATTGGAATCAGGCGGCGTAGATTCACGATTGGTACAGGTAAAAAGTTAGAAATTAGGAGTTAAAAATAAAACTCATAAATCATAACTTATAACTCATAAGTAGGCTTGACAACCATAAATCTTAGAGTTGTTAACTTCAATAGACCACTAGTTCAATACTTCTGACAAATTGTAACCTTGCTACTTAGTAATAAAGTAACTTTTTATACTAAAAAATCAGAATTTCTCTAGTTAAGAGCGATCGCTCAAAAATTGGCTGAAAGTATTTAATTAATTAAACTAAATCATTTCACGCAATTAAGTGCTTGTTTGTTTATAAATAGAGGAATTTCAATCCAGAACTCAGTTTCTTGCCCAGGTTAGCTCTTCCTCAATATCCTAAATACTCTAATGCTTATACTCAACATTTCTTTTGAAACTGCCCTACTGTATTAATAAGGCTCGATGAGGTTGTGAGTCTTGATAGTTCTTTAAAAGATAGCTATCTACTAAAGGACTATCCAATACGGTTCGGTTAAAGGGGAAAGGGGAAAGGGGAAAGGTTTTGAATACATCCTTTACCCTTTACCCGCAAACCCATTCCCCAGACCACAAGGAAAGTGAAAAATGCTTATCCGAACCGTATTGAAGGACTATCAAGTATGCAGGGGGTCAATCTTGTTAGGTACGGAAGTGGCCAAGAACTAGGTTATCAGTACGAAGTTGCCCTAGATGCTGAGTGGAAGAAGTACTTTAGAAACGTTAACAAGCTTGATTAAGATTACCTTGTTTCTATATGACTTAATTAACAGATTTTTTATCCTATCAATTCTCAACAAAAAAGAGGTCTTTACCGACCTCTTACCAATTCCCTAAAATAATATTCTATTTACAGATTACGACAAGCCAGTATTAGCGCCTTGCTTACCAGTTGCCAGTTCCACCTTGATAATTGTGCCACCCGCTTTTTGAATACGTTGCTGTTCGCGGAACCAGTTTTCATAAGGAACTAGCTTAGTGAAGTAAGTATTTTGCAGTTCGCGTTGGGTACGAACTCGGGTTTGGCTGGGAACTAGAGCAGTAATTTTAAACAAACGGGACATATTTTGAAAATCTCCTTTATACCTTGTGAAAACTTTTTTATTTCAAAATTTTGAGTGCAAATCTTTTAATCATTCAAAGGCTGGAAATCAAACATCAATACTAGACCACCAACACTCATCACTGATAATTTACCAAGATAAGCAATATAACGTTCTAGCACTCACGGTTGATTTCCAGACCTTAATAAAGCCGCACCTAAATTCTTAAGCGCAAACTAGTTCTTAGCTTAAGCCAGAGGAGATATAGTCTAAGTAAACGCCCATTTCCTTACCAGCATCAGAACCTACCAAACTGGCGGTTACTTCTTTGATTGCTTGGATAGCTTGTACGGTAGCACCGACGGGAACGCCCAAGGAGTTGTAGGTTTCCTTCAAACCATTGAGCACACGCTCATCTAGGATGGAAGGATCGCCAGCCAACATGGCATAGGTAGCATAGCGGAGGTAGTAGTCCAAATCGCGGATGCAAGCAGCATAGCGGCGAGTGGTGTACATATTGCCGCCTGGACGGGTGATGTCAGAGTATAGCAAAGATTTTGCTACAGCTTCTTTGACGATCGCAGCAGCGTTAGCGCTGATGGTGCTAGCAGCACGTACTCGCAGTTCGCCAGTGGCGAAGTAGCCTTTTAGCTTTTGTAAAGCAGAAGAGTCTAGGTATTTACCTTGAACGTCTGCGGAGTTAATGACAGCGGTAATTGCGTCTTGAGCCATGTTGTTAATTCCTTATTTCCAACCGTATTGCAATATCAGTAGGTAAACAGCTTCACCCTATCCTAGAAGAGCGCCAACTAAGTAGTCGAAGTAGCCACTAGCTTCACTAGCGTCATCACCAGAGAGCAATGCCGAAGCTCCATTCTTCAGCCCACGGATACCTTCAGCAACACCATCGATAGGAGTTCCCAAGGACTTGTACAGTTCACGGGCACCAATAACACCAATTTCTTCGATGGGGGTGACATCACCAGCAACGATACCGTAGGTAACGAGGCGGAGGTAATAATCTAGGTCGCGCAGACAAGTAGCAGTCAGTTCTTGACCGTAAGCGTTACCACCAGGAGACACAACATCAGGACGCTTTTGGAACAGTTGATCGCCAGCTTGCTTAACGAGCCGTTCGCGATTTTCTGACAAAACTTGAGCAATCCGCACACGGCGCTCACCACTTGCAACAAAGGACTTGATCCGATCTAACTCACCAGGGCTGAGGTAGCGGGCTTCTGCATCAGCATTCACGATAGCTTTCGTGACAATACTCATTAATGGATTCCTCCAATACGAATGAAACCAGGATTTAATTAAACTGGTGCGACTTTGAGTTTGGTTTACTGAGTTTGTTTTTTCGTTCTTTTAGACACAACAGTTTCACAACTGCTACGGCTAAAAAATTACGAGTTTGCTTGAGTCAACATAAGTACACAAGCTTTCAAACTCAGTTACCTTCCGCAAAACATTTTCCGGCATTCTGTTGAGCATTTATGACTGCTCTTAATACTTTGTAATATTGCTTTTCAGAATTTACTGTTTTAACTGCAATCTGAGAGCGGTATTACAAAAGGTTAAGAAGGGGACAGGGGAAAGGTTACAGGGGACAGAGAACAGTAAATAATCTGTACCCTATTCCCTAATTCCCTACTCCCTACTCCTTAATCAACCGCGACACTGCCGAGGTAGTTACCTACTGGCAAAGATGGGAAGCGGTTGTAAGGTACAACATCTTCACCAAAGTAGCGGTTATATTCTGGACTTTCGACTATTGCTTCTACAGCAGCTGACAAACCACTATCGACTAGCAGCTTGTTATATTGGTCAATTTCTTCCTGAGTTGCGGGTGTACGCCCCAACAGATGACGGAAGAGGAACTCAATGACCTTGGCATGAGGATAAGGTGATAAGAAGCGCTGGCGATAGATTTGGGAACTAGCTAGTTCACGCACAAACTCCCGGACGGTAATTTCACCATTTTGAAGTTTGCTATCTAAATCAGTGCGACGGAAATTCTCAGGCACTTCACCACTAAATACATCCAATACTTGACGATAAATGGCGTTGATTGCCTGTTGTTTTTCGTCTTGGTTGGTGTTTTCTGTTAGACGGTAAATGCGCGCATGTTTACGCACACCTATTTCCACGGTTTGTCCACTAGCATCGTTGTAGGAACGGCCCAGTTCAGCAAAGGATGGCTGACCATTTGTTTGTGCTGCGATATCTGCGATCGCCTGTAGCACAAGCGGTGTATCGTTACTAACTCCGACACGGGCTTGTACTGGCTTAAAGCTTGGTACAACCACGTCATCGTTTTGCTTGGTAAGCTGGTTGTAAAGCTTCTCCGTATTCGGGAAGTTTGCCGCAGGTAGGGTCGGGAAGCGACGGTAAGGAACCGTATCTTCACCAAATACTTGGTTATATTCCACACTATCTACCAAAGCACCAATAAAGGCACGAATACCTTGAGTAGCCAAAATCTGGTTATACTTGCGGATTTCTGCTTGGTCTAGTGGCGCACGTCCCAAGAAGTGTTTGGTTCCCAACTCAATCACTTTGGTGTTGGGGTAAGGTGTGTAAAACTCTTTCAGGTAGAGGTTAGAGTAACCCAAACCTTCAATAAATTCCTTCACACTAATTTCGCCATTCCCCAGCTTGCTTTCCCATTTGGTAAATTCGTTTTTGGCGATGTAGGGTGCAATATCCCGCTCAAATATCTGACGATAGGCAGCGCTAATCAAAGTTTTGACTGCAACTTTGTCACTGGTATTGGCCACCAGCTTGAAGATTTTGGTCTGTTCCCGTTGCTTGCTGACACCTTGGTTAATGCGGAACTGAATATCTGGTTCTGACCGCTTTTCTGTCACTGTACCCAGTGTCACAAAGCTTGGTGTTACCTCTTTCTGGACTTTCGCGGCAATATCATCACGAATGCTACCAACACGTAATTGTCGCCCGGCTACACCACCAGGAGTCAGATACCGTTCGTAAGGAATTGTATCTTCACCAAAGGCTTCGCTGTATTCTACGCTGTTAATAATGGCATCAACCACCGCGTAAAAGCCCTGTTTCGAAGCAATATCAAAGTACTTGTTGATTTCTTGACGACCATAAGTCGGACGACCCAACAAGCGACGGTGAATATACTCGATCGCTTTACAAACATACAGCGATGACCAGTACAGATTGCGGAATACATCCGACTTAGCTAAAGCACGAATAAATTCCCGTACCGAGATATCGCCGTTTTCCAGCTTGATTTCCAATACCTTCGGGCGCTGACCTTCGTAAAGATCGCGACCGAAAACTTGCAGGTAAGCAGCTTTAATCACTGCTTGCGTGGAGCTTTCGGAGAATCTAACACTAGAACCTTTGGCAGCCTTTCTACCAATAGTACCAGGTAGCTGATCTAGCTTGAACACCTTGGGTCCAAGGGTACCAGGAGCTGCACCTCGCGCTCTGGGATTACTATTTTGGTTATTAATCCCTGCTCCTTGGTGAATCAGGATGCGCTTGGTATCCTTACTAAAAGGAGCCGGATTGGTACTGGGGTTGCGAGTTTCTTTCGGGAAAATCGCCCCAAACTGAATTTCCAAGGGGTCATTACCAGAACCGTAAGGATGTTGATCTGGTAGCGGTTGCTCGTAAGCTGCAAATGTGGTGAGGAACTGAGGTATCTTGCGGAAAGGCGCACTGTAGTTAAACAGGTCTTGCTGCGGTCCCCAGTTGCGACATTCTTGTGCTTCTTGACCCAGACCCCGCAGGTAGGGTACTGTTTCTTCACCAAAATAGTCGCCGTATTCAGCAGAATCTACTAAGGCATCTACTAAGGCTGGTAGACCACCATTAGAAATAATCGAGAAGTATTTTTGTACTTCTTCGCGGCTACTTGGCCCCCGTCCTAAAATGTGACGGAAAGCTAATTCGATGACTCGGCTGTTAATAAAAGGCTGGTAAAACTGTTTTTGGTAAAGAGGAGATTTAGCTAAACGACGGACAAACTCTTTCATAGAGATGTCGCCATTCTTCACCTTGGATTCTAGGTCAGATATGGACAAGCTATAAGCACGGCTAATGTCGCGCTCAAAGATTTGTCGATATGTGGCCTTGATTACCTCATTTTTTTCGCTACTTGATAACCCAGTCTTCATCACAAACTTGGGACGACGTTCTGAGGCATTGAAGTAGATTTGCGGCAGTTGTAACCCTTGCTGGTCGCTAGAGGGGCGTTGGCGCAATTTATTTGAAGGTGTGGCTGCTTTGAATTCTGTTAACAAAACATCCATATACTGAGACACAATTTCTGTCGCCTCAGCATCGTTGCGGAAAAATGAAAGTGCTCCGGCTTTGATTTCCTGTAAAGCTACTAGCGTTGCTTCTCCAGAGCAGGCATTTTCAATGATTTCCCGCAAACCCCTTGTATTCACCGCTATGATGTTGGGGTCGCCAGCAACGATCGCATAAGTAGCGTAGCGCAAGAACCAGGATAAATCCCGCAAGCTCTTGGCCATGTTGCTTGGGCCGTATCGAGCAATGTTAATTGGTCTGAAACCTGGAGGTGTCGGGCCACTGGGGGATGAGTTAAATATTGAGCGTAAATTTTCTAGGAACCCACCACGACTTTCAACGTAGGTTACAGTTCCCAGTTGCATCCCTTGTTGAACATTAGCACCAGCACTAACAGGTACTATTTCTACTTCTCTGGGCTTTTCTAAAAAAGCCATTGGCGAACCACCAACAAAAATGCGGTTGGCAGCGCGAGACACAATAATCTCGGCATTGTCCGTCAGCGTCTGAGAAATTTGTAGACGCTTTGCGCCAGATGCAAAATAGCTTGCTAGTTCGTTTAGTTCACCATTTGCCAAGAAGCGGTCTTGCTGCTCCGCTTGGGTAATTGTGGATACAGTTAGGGTTTGATATAGTTGCGGACGCGCAACCGAGCTTCCACCACTCGCCTTAACACTCATCGGATTTCTAAAACTCCCATCATAAGCGTTTATATGTTAAGTCTGGATTGTTTTGAGGCTTGACACATCGGTGTGTCTATGCTTTATGAGCTTGAGAGTGTTGCCTGCAAAACTGCCAGTAAATTAACCCAGTTAGCTTTTAGATTAGAACGTTTTGCGTTCTCAAGGCGGATTTATTAAGAAGTATGTAGAACCTGTATCTTAAATGTCTCCAGTCTTAAAAGTGTATACTCCAGTTTGTCTGAGATTAAGTCTAAGTTTTGTAACTAAGTAGTAGGTTGGGAAATGCCTACTGATTTCTCTTTTATTTAAACGCAGATGCGCTTCGCCTTGCAGCATGGTAGGGGTGCAGAGACTAAGTGCAAAGACACGCAGAGAATTTGCTACGAATAAATTAAATAATATACTTAGTCGTCGGCTAGTAGTTATTAGTCAATTTTAAGTTATTTTTACTACTGAGAAATTTATATTACCAACTGACACTACACGGGAAGTAATTCTTAATTTGTGGTGGTTTAATCTGCAAATAGTCAGTAGTTACATTCAGGGTAAATACCAAAAATAAAAGTTTTAAATTTAACTATTGTTCAATGCTAACTTATCTGCGATCGCAATTATTTTTGCTGTCACTTCGGCAAATGCGCTTCCAAAGAAAATATCAGCACCGTTGTCAAGTGAGCAAAGACTAGACTTCAAATACCAACTCTGGTATACAACAGTGAAGCCCACCACTACGACGACACTAAAGATAAATTTATAAATTTATACTTTTATATTAATGTCCCTTCTTAAAAAGGGGCAGTGACTAAAGAAAGCATAACTGTTAGTGGTAGGTCGCTTCAAATTCACTACAAAAAATGCTAACGCAGTGAAACTGTTACAAGATATTTAGAATTATAAATATTGCCAATGATTTTCATAGAACCAGCATATATCACCAAAGGTGGACGTGACCAGTTTTATCGCGGACAAACGTTTGCTTACATCGCTACTGAGGGATGAGATAGGTACTCAAACGTCCTTGAATAAGTTGCAATGGTTTATAGATAATACCAAATATTGCCAAATCAATCAATGTGATGTTTAATTAAGCTTGTTCTTAAATTTAATATTTGATAATGATAACGCGACGTAAATTTATAGCTTTAATTCCTGGTTTTGTAGTAGCTAGTACTAGCAGCATACTTGTAAGTTTAAATCCTAATAAATATTTAACTAATCGGAAACGAAGTTTACCCTTTTTCTTAGGATGGTATGACAATATCAATAATATAGATGTACCAATCAAAGTATCTTCTAAAGGAATTGACTTATTAATGCCCTATGTTGAAAAAGAGAGCAATGCAAAAATCCAGGCATTTTTAGATGCTTCTAAAAAAACACCAATAAAAATTCTGCTTGAGATTCCTCGTAATTTAATCAAATCAGAAAATATTTCAGGAGTGAAAGACTTTATTCGTACTTATAAAAACCATCCCTCCGTTTATGCTTGGTATCTTTATGATGAACCAGAAATGAAACAACCTAGACCAATTTCTCCAAATTTGTTAAAAAAGGTATACAAAGCTATTAAGGAAGAAGATAAATCAAAGCCAGTGGCATTAGTTTTTCACAAAATAGAAAAAATTGAACCTTACAGCGATGCAATGGATATACTGATGTGGGATTGTTATCCTTGTAAATACGGTGTTGGAGAATTTCAATGGGTATCATTTTACCGAAAAGCACTCTACGATGTCATTTCCCTTGCTAATGTTAAAAACAAAAAGTTTTGGAACGTAATACAAGCTTATAGCGGAAATCAGACTGATTTTCGATTACCAACAAAGTTAGAATTTCGCTATATGTTTTATTTATCAGTCCTTACAGGGGCTGATGGGTTGCTATTTTGGATACACTATCTCTCTTCACCTTCCTGGAATGAGTCAGTTTTGTATCCTACTATTAAAGAATTCCGAGATTACATTCCTGCAATCGTTGGGGGAGAAGATTTAAGTAATCCAGTACAAGTGAATAACTCAAATATAGAAGTTAAATTATTCCCTATTCCTAATACTACAAAATATTTAATTATAGCTGTTAATCACACTTCGACCCAAATAAATTTCGTAGTAAAACTGGCTCAAAGTTTAGCTGGTAAAGTAGTTACTTTTAATGAAAAAACTATTAATAATCTATTTCCTAATGCAAGTTTTAGTACTCGTTTAAATCCTTATGAAGTAAAGGTGTATAAAATTGTATAAGTTTAGGATGAGTTAGTGATTGCGTAATGCATCTAGATGTAGTCTTTGAGGAGCATCCCACTTTTTTGCTTGTCATTGCGAGCGCAACAAAGTGGAATGTGGCAATCCCATCAACTTGTTAATATTGAAGATTGTGGGATTGCTTCGTCGTTCCTCCTTGCAATGACAATATTATTCTTTTGATGTGAAATAAAAACCGGGATGCTCCCTAGTGGTCTGTCAGCTTTGAATTGACAACCCTGACAGACTACTAGTCTTTGTGTCTCAACCCAATCTACATAGATTGCAATTTAATTAGTCGTTGCTACTAATTGATATTTAATAGCATAATTAAACCTCCTAAATATTAATCACCAATTACTCAATTTCAAAATTTTGTGGCGAAATAATTGATACCCATAGCCAGAAAAATGAGCAAGTGGCATACTCAATAAAGTAATTCCGCACAAAAACCAACGGCTAAAGAATGACGGAACTTTATCTTCCATACCTCGCCAAATTTCCGAATTAAAGCTTTCCCAGTATTGCCAAGTAACTCGTAGACTCTCCAAAAAAGGTAAAATTAAACCTATTATAATTAATAATTCTATCGGCAGACCCAGCTTAGGAAATAGTAAATCAACAATCAGCAGTAAAATTACAGTAGATATAAATATAAAAGGTAGCAAACCTCTCAACTGGAATTGTATGTTGTGTTTTGTACTTGTTAAATAGCGACCTCTACCATAATTTAAATATTGAATAAGCAAGGAATTCCAGCTTTTTCGAGGGTAGTACCAGACGCGAATTTTGCAGTCTATGTAGATTGCTTGTGCATTTTTATCAAGTAGTCTTTCATTTAATCCCGCATCTTGATTAGTAATTTGTCTTGTATCAAATACATTTTTTAATCTCAAATTCAATTCAAAATCTTCATTAGGAGTTGAGTTGACATTATATCCTTGTAACTCTAGTAAAGTCTTTTTCCAGAAACACCCTAAATAAACTGTATCAGCATAACCTGTATAGTTAGAATTTCTATATTTAGCTCCACCATTACCAAGAAAACTTTTTGATGCAAGGGCAACACCAGCTTGGAAAGAAGTTTGTGCAACAAAACGCTGTGCTCCACCCACATTAAGAGCTTTTGATTTCAGCAAAGCCTCTACACATTTTTCAATATAGTCAGGTGCATAATCCGAATGGGCATCAAGTCTAATAAAAACATCACCTATAGATTCAAACAACATTAAATTAAGAGCAGCCGATTGTTTTTTTTCTGGATTGTGTCTTAACTTAACTCGTGCGTCTTCATTTGATAGGTTTTTGACTATTTCTTGAGTGCCATCATTACTCCCACCATCAGCAACAAATATTTCTATTATATTTGGGTAATTACTGGCTAAAATTACACGTACGACTTGTTCTATTTTTGCAGATTCGTTGTAGGCAGGGATAGCGACAGAAACAGTAGGTAATGTATTATACATGGCTGTATTAACTCTTATATAGCAAAAATAAAAATGTATTTTATAGCGTTTCTTGCAAGGTTTTTGAAAGATAAGCTTCTGAATGATTTTCTTGGAAGTATCTTATTGCTTCCCAATAGCGGGTTTCGTAATCATTTATGTCCATACTAAATAAATCATGGATACATTTTGACATTGAGCTTTCGTCATTAAAATCAGTAAAAAAGACAAAACTTAGACCTTTTAGATATGAAAATGTAGGAATATCATTAAGAATTAAAAGCTTTCCATAACTCAAAGCCTCTGCCACCACACCACTTTGAGTTGAAAATGAGTAGGGAATTACAACAAAGTGGCTCAAACCAAGTAAGAAGCTTTTTGAGCTATTTGAAATGAAACCAGGAAATCTAATTATTAGTTTTTCATCATAGTTTACTTGTACGTTTCTCTCACTTCCAGCTCGAATAAATCTGGTTTGTTTTGGATAATCTTTATTAATAATGTTTGCTAAAGATAAAAATCCTTGAGGATTTTTATCTTTAGCAACTCGACCTAACAATAAAAAAGTTTTTTCATCACCCCAACTAAACTTAAGTTGCGCTAATTTTTTTTGTAAAATATCTTCTGAGATAGAAATAAATGATAAGTTTACCTTGTAAAGTTTATCGTTATTAACGAAGTCTTTTGCTTTTAAAAACGCTTCATTGCTAGGCAATAGTATCTTATCTGCAATATAGCCAAATAATAAATGATACAAAAACACAAAATATGCTTTTACAGGGTTAATTCTTCCTTTTTCATATTTAGGCTCATGCATTAAATAAGAAATTTCTAAGTTTTTATTTAAAATTTTACTAGTTGTCTTTAAAATGAAAGCTAGTATTAAATAATCTAACTGAATTAAAAAGAAAAATATTGATATTTTTTCTTCATTATTTAGGCTAACTAACTGTTTTATTAACAACCAGCTTTCTGGATAATTGAGGTAATACACGTAATTAACAGAATAACTATTTACATCAGAACCAGTATTTAGTGTCATTGCTTTGTAAAAAGATTCTGAACAATGATGCACTCTAGGATTTTTAGGTCTAAAAAGATATATTAAATGCATAATTCACAACTTGATAAAAATGTGGTTACTTCTAGAAGAACTATTGAATGTGACTAACGTATTAAGAAGTACTCGTTGCCGTAACAAGTAGAACGGCTTCAGTAATTCACATTATGTCATTGCGAATGAAACGAAGTGTAATGTAGGCAAAGCGTTACGGAAGGGTAGCAATTGCAAGGGCTTTACCTTGATTTTACTCTCTCTAGAGTGATTGAAGAGGGTTATTTAATTGATTCACTTTTTTAATGCAAAAGGTGAGTCAATTTTTAGATAACCCTTTAGCATGATTAATGTATTCAAAATGCCAATTATCAATTTTTCATGTATTTTATTAGCGTAAATCAAACGTATTTGTGAATGTTCACTAATTCTCTTTTGAGTTTGGCTAGAAATACCTCCAGGTTCGCGTATTGATATTACTGTAGGTAAATAAAAGATTGTTATATTTTTGAGCATTCGCAGAAATAACTCGTAATCCATAGAAATTTTGAGAGATTCATTGTATTTGTAATTCTTATGTAGAGAAGTTTCACAGAAAAAACCCTGGTGTGGTAAAAACATAAAGTATTTTAAAAACTTCGATGACAGTTGCGGTGGACGATAAAATATGGTTTCTCCAGCAAAACTTGTAGTGACTGTGACACCAATAGCACATTTCCATTTATGTTGCATATAGCTTTGCACAACTTCAGAAATCACTGTTTTGGAAAAGAATACATCTCCAGAGTTTAAGAAGAAAATTAAATCCCCCTTACTTTTTTGCAAACCTTTATTAAATGCGCTAGATATACCATTATCTAATTCTGACAAATAAATGTAATTTTTAGAATGGGTATATGAATCTAAAAACTCTTTACTTCCATCATCAGAATCTCCATCAATAACAATATGCTCTATTATTTTATAGTCTTGTTCTTTGACTGATTGTAAGGTTTTTTGTAATCCTTGGTAATTATTTTTGGATATCGTCACTATCGATACTTGGCAATTATTCATATTAGTTATGATTAAGTAGGTTTAATACAAACTGATAAAAAAGGTAAAAATATTCACTGATTGGTGTAGTTAGCGGTTCACCATTCCAAAAAGTTAGGTAACTTTGAGGAACTGTGATACTAACAAAAAAGTAAATCATCCTGAAAAGAATTGCCAATAGAAATATAAAAGTATCATAGCTATAGGCACCATTAAGTTTGTCTGAAGAGAGAGCGATAATATAAAAAAAACCAGGTATGCAAAAAAAGATACTGGTAATTCTCAAATTAAATCCATACGTTAAAGACCCGAAATAAAGTAAAAAAAGTAAAAAGAATGTTGTAATCCATCTTATATATCTTCTATTTGTTTTGCCATATACTCTATTTATTTTGCTTAGATCGGTTCTCAAGATAAATATAGAGATAATAGTATAATCAAGAATAGGGCGTATTTGATTTTTAATCTTATCTCCAAAACTGTAATTATCACCGCCACCGCCATAAATATCGATTCTCTGAGATACAGAACCATCAAAAGATGACAATGAACTTGTCAAATCTAGCAGTGATTTCATTATTACTGATGAAAATAAAAGTATCGAGACAAAACAAATAATAATACTAAATCTATTATTAAAATATTTAGAAAACGATTTGAATAGATTTAATGCATTAATAAATTTATACTTGAATAGTCCAGGTAATATGCCAAAAATATATATTAAAGAAGATTTGTGTGTCCAATAGCCGACATATATACAAAGACAAGCAATCACAAAATTATCAACATAGATAGCAGGTATTATAAATATCCATGAATAAATTTGTCTCATCCAAAATAGTTGAAAATAGTATCCTTGAGTCGTTACATTAATTAATATGATTAAGGGATAAAAATCAGGCATAAAGAGCATAGAAAAAACGGTGAAAGCCGTATTCATGCTCAAAGATTGAAGGAATAAAAAACTTAGTTGACTAGGCCCTATCAATACACTCAAATATTTAGGCAAAATGAAAGAGACTGGTTCTAGTTCGATATCTGGAATAGTCAACCCTGTTTCTTTCTGAAGCGAAGAATAAATATCAAGATATACAATTGTATCTCGAAATGGCTCAAAGCTGGCTATATATGTAGTAATTGTAAATAAAACTAGTAAAATGGGAAATATATTAAGTACACGTTTTTGGTTTCCTACTATTTGATTTTGGGAAATATTAATTTGGCAATATGCAAGTATAAAAACTACACCTAATAACGGAATAATAGCCCAAATAGCTAGACCAAATATCACAATAAAATTTTTAAAATTGCCAAACAAAGAAAAACAATTATGTATTGAATGGATCTTATTTTTTTCTAAAATAACTTTTAGAAGCATAATTTTTAGATATTTATTACTTATTATGCTAAATTCGTCTGTAAAACAGTTTGAGAGCTTTGCTGTGCAATAGTAACAGCTATTATTTTTAGCGTTTTATTTATGACTCACCTTTTTTTGTATATTCATCGCTTCCTTATAAACCGCAACGTACTGCTGTGCGATCCGAACTGGGTCAAACATATATTCTGCATGACGACGAGCTGCTAAACTAACAGATTTACTTTCCTTTTGTTGTTGTAAAACCCATTGAATTCCTGTTGCTAAATCTTCTGCTTCGTATGGTTGTGCCAAATAGCCTGACACCCTATGCTGAATTAAATCAGGCATTCCCCCAATTTTGAAGGCAACAGTAGGAGTACCACAGGCTATTGCTTCAACAACTGTATTCGGTAAGTTATCTTGTCTAGAAGGTGCAACAAAAACATCAGCAGCAGAATAGAGTAAAGCGAGAGAAATATCATCAGCAAGATGTCCTGTGTATCGAACTGGGAAACCCAATTTAGGAACTTGTCGCGGACGTGACTGCCCAAAAATTACTATTTCAATTTCTATATCTTTTGACTTTTGATTTTCCAGAAAACTGGTAGCTTGTAGTAATAAATCAATACCTTTACGAGGATCATTTGTTCCGCCTAAGGCACCAAATAAAATTAACGATCGCTGTTGAGGTAAATTCAAAAGCTGTCGTGCTAATGTTTTTTCAATCGGACGAAAGCTATCTAAATCTAAGGGATTTGGTATTACTGAGACAGGACAATCTGCCATCAATGCACTATTGCGAACGCAATCTGCTAGCCAGTTACTAGGACAAACAATATGGAAAGGATATTTCCAGTTACGTTGCTTGCGTTCCCAAGTCCAACGATTTAAATCGAAACCAGACTCGTCCTGTGGACGATTGTTTGCTCGATAACCCTCACGCCAGCGGGCATTAAGTCCATCATTTGTATAGTGTTCTGCTCCACAAAATGCCCACATATCGTGAAACGTCCACACTATCGGTTTACGAATCTGACCAATTTCACTAATGGATAAAGTCTCTGCACCAACCCAATGAAGATTTATCACATCTGCATCAGAGGCATGAAAAGATTTTACCCAATTAGAAGGAAGAAGTCCAGCCGAATAACGCGTTGGATCAGAACTTTTGATAGTTTTTTTGGCTAATAAACCAATACCTGTGCGAATTTCTGTTGTTATTCGTCCGATTTTTAATGAATTACCTCTAACTGTTGGATCGTCAGAAATTTTTGACAAAACTTGCATCCGAGAGTCTATTTCTGTCTGTAACAGACAACGGTGAATCCGGTAAGCTGCACGAGCTGCACCTCCAGATAAATCAGAATAACTAGTATGAATAATTTGCATAAGTAGATTCAATGGTTAAACATTAACAGTTCGACAAATTATTTTAAATTTTTGAATGTTTTTCTGAGTTTTCTCTGGACACGTTTCAAGAGACTTGGCATATAAACATTTTCTCTTGTGAAACGATCGGCTTGGCGATCTGGGATAATAAAGGGCGGATGTTGTAATGGAAATTGCACGGCTTGTGTCGGAACATTGGAGCGTGGATCGCCTCGATCTGTTGTATTGGTTCCATCCAGATCGAATCCCAGATTGCTAATCAAATTAACTGTGGGGATAATGCTCAAGGCATTTTGTAACCAGGAACAGAGCATCCATTGATAGTCCCAAGTGTCAAAACCATCATAGGTAGATTGGAATTGGTTTTGCCAAAATTGGACTTCTCTGGAATCTCTGAGAATGTCTTGCAGCCAACCCTCGTCACGAATGGTTAACCACTTTTTCATTTCTAGATCGTAATGTTGCCATGCCCTACGCCAGGTTGCCCATCCCCATGTTCGGGCATAAATCGAAAAGTAATAGCTATCCTGAGTCTGCCGATTTCTAGGATTGCCCAAGGGGGTATTATCTCCAGAAATTGTCATAACCCGCTCATCATGACGGTAATACCTCAATAATTCTTCGCAATAGGGAAAAAATGTCGGATGAGGTAAACAGTCGTCTTCCAGAAGAATAGCTTCTTCAACGATGTCAAATACCCAAGAAAAAGCAGTAGCTTCCCGCTGCTTCATTCCCATATTGATGTCAGAATAATTGGTTAAGACTTCGCAGGGCCAGTCTACGCGATCGATTATCGATCGCGTTTCAGCACATTTTTCGGACTCTCCTATTCGATTTACACGAGGCCCATCCGCTGCAACTAAGAGCATAGGTGGACGCGCTTGGCGAATTGCCTCAAACACTTTTGCGGTTCTATCTGGGCGATTGAAAATGATGAACGCAACTGGAGTTTGCATTTTGACAATACCTTTCTTCCTGAAAAATGTTAATAATAACTTGTGCTGTATAGCCTTTACCGCTTGAGTGAGGTAAAATAATCACATTAAAATTGAGGTTTTACAATCGCACCGCTTTGAGCTTGTAATATCTCAGAAAAGTATCGCCAGTGCCTTGTCTCATCCATAAAGATGTGACGACCGAAAGCGGCTCCTATTTCTGGCCGGGTATCAAATTCTTGTTGCATTTTGCGATAAAAATAGTTATTCAGAAAAGCCGATTGGTCTATCTCACAGCTTTACTAATTTGGCAAATCTTGGTTTAGTAGAAAGCTTCGCATTTGCTGTCCAATTGATTCAAGGGAAAAGTACCGCTCTACCCGTTCTCTAGCTCGTCTGCCTAATTCTTTAGCCCAAACCTCATTATCTAAAATGGACTCTAGAGCAGCAGCCAAAGCTTCAACATTATCAATCGGAACAATTAACCCGCCTGACATTTCACCTGATTCAAAAATTTCTGGAATACCCTGAACATTTGTAGCAACTACAGGTAGGCTGCTTGCCATTGCTTCAAGGGGAGCAACTGGAAAGCCTTCATGCCGAGAAGGTAAAGTGTAAACATCCGCAGCTGAGAGATAACGTTGAATTGCATTGCGATCGCGAATATACTCATTGATCCAAACAATATCTCTCAAGTTTTCACGAACAATCTTTTGTTGCAAACTTGGAGCATCTGTGCCAGTGCCTACCAGTAAAAGACGCAATGTTTGGTCAGGTCGTCTGTGACATATTTTTTTCCATGCATCTAGTAAAACATCAAGCCCTTTTTTCTTGATTTCAATTCTCCCATGATAAATTATTACCTTTGCCTCTAAAGGAATACCTAATTCAGTTTTGATTGTCTCACAGTCAAATCTTCGCCAGTTCGTGGTATCTATCGGATTGAAAATGCGTGATACCTTTTTGAGGGTAACCCAGTACTTGTTATGGACAATTTGAGCCTCAGTTTGTGACGCAATAATTAAGCCTTGGCATAAATGCAATGCAACCAAACGTGTAGGCAGTTCTAGAAAACTGCTTGGTTCAATTCCCCCTTGAAAAGTTGCAAAGACAGGTAATTGCATCATGCGCCCTAAAAAAACACAAACATCGAAACTGGGATTATGATAATCCTGAAACAGGATAGCACAGCAGTTTTCCTGCTTTAGTTCCTGCTTTATTAAAGCGACTGGCAAAACAAAATAGGAATCCAAACTCTTGATTAGCCGATTAGCTATTTTGTTAAGTAGTTTGAATTTAGGGAACACAAACCGGGCAGCAATTTTGCGAAAGGCTTGATGTAACCTCGGTGCAGGTAAAATGCAAACAGTCGCACCTGTAGGTTCATGTCTGAATTTTAATACCTCATTTACACGACCGGAAACGAAGAACAGAACTGTTTGCACCTCTACAAGCTTTAAAGCGTCAATGTAATTGAACATCCAAGTACCTGTTTGTTCTGTACGAAGTGTTTCAAAGGATACGTTTATGGTGTCATAATAGTCTTCAAATAGAGCGCCACAAGGCATTAGAGCAATAGTCGCTGATTGTTGAAGAGTATGTGTCATAAAGAAACAATATAATTGTAGAATAATCAATCAGATTAGAAGCCCGTTCGAGTACCGAGTACACCGTTTTCTAATAGCCCAACTTTATTTCATTTCAAGTCAATACACTTTCTTCTGTAAGAACTTCATTACTACTGCCAGACTTAATAATGTAGCCCTGATTCATCAAATAGATTCGGTCACAGTTTTTAATTGTACTTAGACGATGAGCAATAATGATAATTGTTTTTTCCCCAGCTAAGGCGTTAATTGCATCAGTTACCTGACTTTCGGTTTCAGTATCTAAAGCTGCAGTCGCTTCATCTAGAACCAAAATATCTCTTTCATGGTAGAGAACTCTAGCAATGCAAATTCTCTGACGTTGTCCCCCGGATAAACGTATTCCTCTTTCTCCAACTGCGGTTTTAACCCCATCAGGTAACTGCTCAATTAATTCTGCAAGTTGAGCAGAGTGAATTGCTCGTTTCAACTTCTCATAGTTAATTTCATTCTCAGGTACACCAAATGCAATATTTTTCTCAATTGTGTCATCAACTAGAAAAACAGATTGAGGAATATAGCCAATTATGTTTTGCCAAGCACGGATATTTTTACATATAGATATTCCATCAACTAAAATTTCACCTTTTGTTGCTTCTAAAAGCCCTAAAATAACATCAACTAGAGTTGTTTTACCTGAACCTGATTTACCGATAAAGGCAACTGACTCTCCACGTTTGATCGTTAGGGAAATCTTTTCTATTGCCAAGTTATCAGAATTTGGATAGGAGTATGAAACATTTTTTAACTCTATTGATTCAGTAAAAGACATTGGTTCTTGAATTAACTGAGCCGGAGTCTGTAGGTTTCCTGATAGCATCTGATATGGTCTATCTGACTTTATTTTATAGCTTGAAACATTCTTTAAATCTGAATACAACATATCTAATGCGTAACTACCCTTTTGAAGCTGACCAATAGCAGCCAAAGTCTGACTCATTGCTGGCATCAAACGAATTGAGGCAACTGCAAAGATGCTCAACACTGAAATAAGATTCTGAGAATTTTCCTTTAAAAATATTTGATAAACCAGAATAATTAGAACCAGAAAGACTACTAAAAGTGTCTCTAAAATAATTCTTGGTAGTATCCCCAAGTTGGAAAACTTTGATTTTGCAACTAAGTGTTGTTTAGCCTGCATATCCATGTAGTTAATAAAATAGGGCTGACAGCCGATCATATAGGTCTCTTTTATTCCACCTAAGCTGTGATTGATAGTACGAATCATATTATGATAGGCTTCTGATTCCTCCTGTCCCCATTTTCTTGCTTTACTTCTCAATTGATAAAACAATAAAAATGTTGGCAGAATAATGCTAAATATAATTACCAATAGAAGTATATCTGTTTTTGCAAGTAATAAAAGTAAAATGATTATTGAAATTGAATTGGAAGTTGATTCTAAAATCGGAAGCATTGACATATAGCAAAAGTTCTGAGTCTCCAAAATAATATTCTTTATTAAACCTGCAGTATCCCTACTCAGATAAAAAGTGTAAGGAACAGACAAGTATGCCCTCAATAGTCTTGATATTAATCTACCATAGCTAGTAAAACTAAACCGATTGATATACGATTGAGCTTGGAAATACAAAAGAGACTTTAAACAGAAAAATGAAATGAGTGCTAGCCCACAAAAAACAATAAAATAGTCCTTAGATGAAAAATTTAAGGTTATATAGATCCAGTTAAGTAAGGGTGATTGATGCAAGGAACTTGAGTTGGAAGCAAGCCAAAGAAACGGAGCAATAAAACTGATACCAATAGCCTCCAATATTGAGGCTGAAGTAAAGACTAATATTAACAAAACGAATTTCTTTTTATCTTCTCCAAGAACGAAAAAAAACTTTGATAAGTATTTGAGCATTTATTTCAGTACCTAAAAACTAAATATTTGCAGACATTTTAATCGTGACATAAATCAGATTGAAAATATGCCATATTTTTTGAAATGAAACCCCATATCTGTAATGAACAGGTTAAATCTCAGTTTGTGACGGAATAATTAAAGCCTCGCATAAATGACACATTTTTTGTGTCAAAAAAATCTTCAAATAGACCACCACAAGGCATTAGAGCAATAGTCCTTGGGTGTTGATGAGTATTTGTCATATGGAAAAGATTGACTGGGTAACTATGTGAGGAATCTCAAAACAATCTGTGTCTAGGTAGGTGCAGGTAAGGCTTGGCACGCGATTTGACGAATTTGATCAGTGAGTTCTTCCCAGACTGAGTCAATGTCATTGGATTCTTCCAGGACTGAGTGAAATTTCTGAATGAGATATGCTGTTTAGATTTGCCTGCTCTCTAACCCATTGGTGATACTTTTCTGACGCGACTAAAAAGTGGTTATCCAATAAATCGTTAATGCTTTTCAATTGGCAAGCTGTAGTTGTTTTCAACTTCAAATTGGGATTCTGTTGCAAGCTTTCCCAGTATTTCTTGTATTGGTCGCTCGCAGAAAGCTGATATCGATCGTGCTGCACTGCATCTAAAACTTTCTCATAGAATGTGCTGATGAAGGGGTAATGCAAAAGAACACAGCTGAAATCTGCAATTCGGGAGTTTCTAGTATGATGACCCATGACAAAGAGCTTGATATTTCGATCCACAAATGTCAAGGATGCTTTGCTTAAGTTGTTCTCAGTTCCAAATAAAGATTTCCGAATACCACCGTGAATCTTCTTTATGTTTGGATTAGATGGTTTGCCATGACCATACCGACTTTTTTGGATGTTAGAAATATCGTAATAGGTATAGAGTTCTCTAATATAATCCTCTTTATTACTTTTTATTTCATTTAAAGGATATTCTGAAAATAAATCTAGCATTTGTGTGACTACAGCCGTGTAGGAGTTTTGATTCAGATAGGTCAGCAATGAACTTAAACTCATCACATCAGAACCAGGATAGTCAAATAATTCGTCAATGTCTGCAAACAAATTCCAACGATTTTTGGAAAACCGCTTAACCAAGTACTCTTTCATGACATTTTCGTACTTTCCATACAGACAGGTTGCTTGTAAAACTGTGACGTTAGGATAGCGTTGAGCAATGGCGATTGTATCATCGGTGGAACCATTATCAAGGAAGACAATGTGTTTCGCTCCTAACTTCAGATAATGTTCTATGAACGATTTAATATAGTATTCTCCGTTTCTAACGAGACACAAGACGATCAACTCATCGAGTGCATAGTAGACTTGCTGGGGACCATAGATGTGTTGAGTAATAAAGGGAAGCTTTAACAGCATTGCCTTTTCTCTTGGCCATGTTGCTACATTAAATGCTCCCCTCTGCAAACGCCATCTGATGCCCAAAAAAAGCCATCTCAGGGTGGAAATGATTAAGTTAATGTTGGATTTCATGAAATTAGGGTATGTGGATAAGGTTTATCTGAAGTGTTCAAACTAAGGCTTTAATCTGGTCAATTTAGGTACAGACAATATTTGTCTCACGATGGGCTTAAGCAATTGCTTTGCCCACTTCCTAGCTGAATGCGACATTTGTCGATAGGGTTCCAACAAATTGAATAGTTTCTTATGTTTATAGGGCCATAGTGCTTCATTTAATGCCCGCCATATCTCAGCATCCCTGATTGCTTGTTGAGACAAATACTGCTCTACCCAGGTCAAGAAAGTAAAATGAGCAGGATTTATTTTGCCAAAGCGGAATTGACCTAGTGTATCTGCGATATGACAACTGCTATTTGAATGTTGTCGATATCTATCCCAGCACCGACTTTCGATAAAAACAGGTGACTTAAGGCAGGCTTTGAAAAAGAAAGCTTGATCCTCGAACATGCCTCGGAAAGATTCCTCAAACCCACCAGCATTTTTGACTAATTCCTTTCGCATAAGGACACTACAACTAGCCGGTGTTAATGCTTTACCTTTTAGAAATAGCTTGGAAAGGGTTGGGTGGTTTACGAGTGTATCAACTTTAACACCTAGATGTCGCCCGCGATCGCGCTTCGCATCTTCAGGATTACCCGTCCAGCTAAACCACATTAGAGTGGAGCCATAAACCATACCTGCTTCGGGGTGAGCTTCTAATATTGCTACCTGCTTCTCCAGTTTTTGTGGCAACCAGATATCATCTGCATCTAATAAGGCAATATATTCACCTTTAGCATCGCAAATACCCAGATTGCGCGTTGCGCTCATGCCGCGATTTTGATGTCCTTCATGTTCTAAATAGCGCACTTTATCAGGATATTGTTGAACATATCGCAAAGCAATGGCTGTACTTTCGTCGCTTGAGCCGTCGTCTGCTAACAACAGTTCCCAGTTATCGTAAGTTTGGGCAAAAACGCTTTCTATGGCTTCTTCAAAGAAGTTTTCTTTTTTAGCATTAAAGAAGATGATGATGCAGGAAACTAATGGTTTACTATTTATCTGTTCAACCATGAAACCACCTCAATAATTGCTTGGCAAATTCTTCTCCATTCCAATTTTCGACCCCAAACCGAGGTAAATCAAAACGGTTGCTCTGTTGCCAGACAATATCTTGAACAGTAGAGCAAGCGCAGCTAAATCCAGATGCTTTAGCTAGTTCAATGGTTTCTGCGGTGCGATCGCCAAATGGATATGAGAAACTCGTCACTGGACGATTGATCGTCTCTTCTAAATCAACTTTGCTTTGCTTTATTTCATGCCGTTGCAATGTTGTAGACTGTGCTGACAGGAAGGGATGGGTGACTGTATGAGCACCAATTTCCACCAATTCCCCTTGTCCCAAAGCAGATAATTCTTCAGGTAAAAGGGAACGGTGAGTGGAGCGTGGTTTAGGTTCGGCTGTAGCCCAAGTGAGGATCTCATCTAGTGCGTTTTGGCGTTGTGCTTCTGGCAAAGGTCGCAATATTTGCCAAATTGAGTAATAGAAATACATTCGAGAACCGGGTTTAGCTTTCCAGGCTTGAGAAGTGCGATCGCACTGATAATTTTCTGGACTGTAATCTACTGCTGCACCCAACTCCCAATGATGAATGTTAGCGCTAATATTTAGAATCAGCTTTTCTGGTAATTTCCCTGGTTGTAAAAGTACCCTTTCTAATTCATCCCACCAAAACTCGCGCTTCTTTCCTATGTAGTCGGTACTGATAAAGACGGTTGCTGGGATCCCGTAGCGCTCTAGCAAGGGTTTGGCATGATGAAGATTATCGGCATAACCATCGTCAAAAGTGATAGCTACTGCTCGGTGGGGAATGTTGCCATCCCGGTGAGCTTGAGCTAATTGCAGGAGGCTAATGGGGTAAGCATATTTTTGCAACACTTCGAGATGCTCGGCGAAGTGTTGTGGTGTAACACATAAAGACCACGGATCTAATTCGATCTCAGCGACGCGATGGTACATCAAGATGAGACTTTTGGATGCAAACCGTTTCTGGAACTGCTTCAGTTTCCGGTGCAATTTGCCAGTAAAGGAGATTTTCATGAGATCGCTTCTGGTTTTACGGCTCTAACAGCAATGATTACTTCATAGTTTGGGTCACGAAAATCTAATTCTTTCGGTGTGAGTTCTTGAACTGCTAAACCTTGCAAAAAAGCGGTTGCTGACAGGACATTTCCATAGGTCTCGACCTTAACGTGAGTTGGCGGAAAAACCTCTTCAAAGAGCCGTTGCGCAGATAGCGTTGTGTAATTCCAATACCAAGTCTTGCTCCACTGGTCATCGCAAAGGGAGGTAATCCCCGGAATGGTAACCAATACAACTCCCCCTGGTTTGAGGATACGATAGATGGTTTTTATCGCTAATGGGACTTCGTAAATCAGTTGCAGTGTCTGAGTCAGGATCAGGCAATCGAAGCTATCCGATGGAATATGCTCAGCATTGGTTAAGTCACCCACGAATGTTGCTGCTGGATTCCCTTCTACCGCGTGGAAAATATTGCTTTGGGTAACTCGATCACCGCCAAATTGTCGCGTATAGGAATTATCGCCAATTTCTAAGACTCGTCCCCGAATGTCGTTAGATTGCCGAGTCAGAAAATTCTCAATGTAGTAGCGGTCAACAGGGACTCCGCGATCAAAACCGAAGTTAGGACTCATGGGTTTGATGCGGCGCAGGTCACCGAAGTTGACTTGTCCTACCGGGGAAATACCGTGGATTTGAACTCGCAGCCAATTTTGCACAAAAGATGGGATAATCTGTCTAGTGATTGATTTCATTGGTGCTTGTATGGTGATGTTAGTTTGCTATATGAGAGATAATGTTTGAAAAATTATTACGCATTCCAAAATCTCATCCCTTTAATTTTGTTAGCATCTTGCCGACTTGTTGATCGAAAATGTTCTCCCATTGTTTAATTGCTATTTCAGCTAGACTTTCCAAACATCCTCTAAGACGTAGTCCCCCTTATTAAGTTGGATTTAGGGGGATCTGAAAATATTTAATACACCATGAGGGACTTTTAAAACATTCTCTAAGAACGTCAAATTATTTCGTTCTCTTTTTTCTCAATTCAAACGTGAGATACTGGTTAATCCATACTCGGCGTGTGATATCGAAATTGTATCCAGCCCAATCTTTAATTTCTGATCCCAGGATACAAATATGGTCATTTTGCAAAGGCCATTGTTCATATGTAAGGAGTTTAATAAACATGTGAAATCTAGGAAATATTTTCTGTGCTAACTTTGGATGCAAGAGATAAAAGAAACTATTGAAGACTTTTTTAGCTGGAAACATTGGATTAAGTAAATCTAACCATTGGGGTATCATATCCTCCAAAACAATTAGGAATTTACCATTTGGTCTTAGCACTCTAGCAACTTCACTAAACACCAGTTTTGGATCACTAGCATGATTTAGACTCCAGAAGGATAGCACAGCATCAAATGACTGTGATGGAAATGGTAAATATTCACCAATACCCTGAATAAAATCAGGTTTTTTCTCCAAACATGGAAAACTATCTATCAGCGAAGACCAATCAGTTTTGAGCCATTCGAGGCTTGGGTCAATAACAATATAGTTAGTATTAGGTGGAAGATAATGTCGGGGGAGACCAATACCTCCGCCAATGTCCAGAACATCTCCAGATATTGTTGCTAATAAAGGTGCGTAAGGACTGTAGTCTGACAAGAAGCAATTATTTAAAGATTCAGTATTTAAACTTAAATCTTGATACCAACCTTCCATTTCTATGAGACGTTCTTGCCATTGGTTTACCTCATTATTTTTTACTAGCTGATTTGGCATTAAATTTAACCAATCATCTCCTACTTGAGTAAATTTAGCAGCACATGATGTACATTTAATCAAATGTGGTAAAAAATCAAGTTTTACTGCTTTACATTGGGGACAGACAAGTAAATGTTTTTGTTGAAATAGCCGCATATTTTTAGTCCTTAAATTCTTTATTTTTAGGGTTGACTAAATAATTTGTATGGCTGTTATTGTAGAGTGTAAGTAAAACATAAGAAATATTTTAAAACCTGAAGTAATTAATAGCAATTTAACTTTTCAAACCATAACTTTTCAGTTCTAACGGAATTTCTACAGAACCATAACCCCAAGACTGTAACATCACACAATTAGTGCCATCTTTTGCAGGTCTAACGACTTCAAACAAAAGACAGTTTTCAAGGCGATCGTAAATTTCTAACCAAGGTAAAGCTAAATCTAAACTTATAAAGTAAGAACCAACAGCAAGTTGAGATATTGAAAGAGTAAATGAAACAAAATTTAATCCAGCTTTTAATTCTATTACCTCATGAGATCGATATATCCCAAAATTACCAAAACCGATGGTAATTCCGGTATTATCGGACAATCTAAGTTCTAAACTTATATTGCGCTGTTCATTTGTATGAATATTTAAATTGATTAGGATTTTAGTATCTTCAAATTGAGGTTGTGATATAACTTCACCTGACACTATACTTGGCTTTCCACTCTTTTGTGGAAGGCGTGTAAAATTGTTAGATACAGAAGAATTTTCTAGGTAAAGCTGGACAATAGAAGCAGGTATATCATCTGCTATCACTAGACCTGAATTTAGCAAAATACAACGGGAACATAACGACTGAATAGTACCCATGTTATGACTCACAAAAATGACTGTTCTTCCCTCTTTCCCTACATCCTGCATCTTCCCCAAACATTTCTTCTGAAACTGCACATCCCCCACTGCCAGAACTTCATCCACAATCAAAATTTCCGGTTCCAAATGCGCCGCTACTGCAAATGCTAAACGTACATACATCCCCGAAGAATAACGCTTCACTGGTGTATCCAAAAACTTTTCAATTTCAGCAAAGTTAACAATTTCATCAAATTTGCGTGTAATCTCCTTCTTACTCATCCCCAAAATTGCACCATTAAGAAAAATATTCTCCCTTCCTGTCAATTCTGGATGAAAACCTGTCCCTACCTCCAACAAACTTGCTACCCGTCCCTGAATTTCAATACTTCCCTTTGTTGGTTCTACTATTCGACTTAATATCTTCAACAGTGTCGATTTTCCTGCCCCATTCCGCCCAATAATTCCTATCCGATCGCCCTGCTTAATCTCAAATGACACATCCTTCAGTGCCCAAAACTCCTCACAAGAAGAATTTTGAATTTTGGATTTTGGATTTTGGATTTTGCTGAATAAAGACTTTGCCCTATCCGCTATCACATCGCGCAACGCCTTATAGCGATATCCCTCCTGCTGATGGCTCAACACATAGCTCTTACTTAAGTTCTCAACCTTAACCACCGTATCTGCCATATATCCTCCAACCTCTGCTAACAACTCCTGAAACGCTGTACCTAAATAATGTCCGCAAACTTGCGCTCCATCCGGCGGAAATAGTAAATTCCGGTAATCAGCACTAATATCACTAACGCCACCGACAAGAGAAATCCTGGTAGATAAATGTCAAAATTTTTACCCAAAATTGCCCACCGAAACCCATCAATTACACCCACCATTGGATTTAACGAGTAAAGCAGTCGCCACTGTTGCGGCACCACACTACTACTAAAACCCACCGGCGAAATATAGAGTCCAAACTGCACAATAAACGGCACAATATACCGGAAATCCCGATATTCCACGTTTAATGCCGCCAGCCATAACCCCGATCCCATCGCCGCCGCAAATGCGATCGCAATAAACAACGGCAGCGTTAAAATTCGCCAATCCGGCACAAAGTTATACCACGCCATAAATCCCAATAGGATGATTGCAGAAATCATAAAATCGACAAAACTCACAATCACCGCACTCGTTGGCACAATCAAACGCGGAAAATAAACCTTAGAAATTAAATTAGAATTACTAATTAAGCTATTACTACACTCACTCAAGGCATTGGAAAAGAACTGCCAAGGTAGCATCGCGGAAAACACCACAATCGGGTAAGGTGCTCCTGCCGACGGAGCCTTGAGTAAAACACCAAATACAACAGTAAACACAACTGTCGTTAAAAAAGGTCGTAGCAATGCCCAAGACAGCCCGATCGCCGTTTGTTTATAGCGCACCAAGATGTCTCGCCAAGCCAAGAAGTAAAACAACTCCCGATACTTCCAGATATCCTGCCAGTACTGCTGCTCAGTTTGCCCTGCCTTAATCACTAATTTCTGCCGAGGCTCGAGCGTCTGTTTTCTAATCATGAAAATACACCTATCCCACCCAGAGTTAACTTATAGTCAAGTCAATAAATAAACTTCATCAAGCTCTTAATCCCAGGCAAATTTATCTGACTCAAAGCAGACCTTTTTCCACCATTAGATCCCCTAGAGTGATAGTAATCAGACCCCTTTTCAGCAGTAACCCCATTTACCACCATTCCTAAAACATGCGATCGCGCTTGCTCTAGCATGATTTTCGTACTCTTAGCAACAGCACGGTCAAGCACTTCAGGATGTACAACTAGCAATATCCCATCTGCCATTTTGCCCAGCATGAGTGCATCACCAAACAAACTCAAGGCAGGAGTATCAATAATCACACAATCATACTCTTTGATTGCCTCTTGAATTAACAAAGCCATGCGCTGCGAATCTAGCAATGCTGCGGGGTTAGATGGGATTGTCCCAGCCGTTAATAAATCCAAGTTAACTAATACTTCTTGAGTGGCGTTGCGAAACTCTGCTTGACCAACTAAAACATTACTTAGTCCGACTGGATTAGATAATTTCCAGATTTCCTGTTGGGAGGAGTGACGCATATCCGCATCTATTAATAGGATTCTGCGCCCCATATGTGCTTTAGCTACTGCCAAATTTGCAGCTACAAATGATTTACCTTCACCTGGAGCTGAACTAACTACGGCAATTACTTTTAGTGGTCGATCGGAGATAGTAAAATCCAGGTTCGTCTGAAGCATCTCAAAGGCTGAACTTGCTCCCGGATATGGATTATCTTTGACTGCTAGTTCAACTAAACCTTCCCCACTGTTTTTAGCTTTTTGAGCCAAATGAGGAATCGTACCGAGTAAAGAATAACCTAATAACTGCTGGGCTTGCTCAAGAGTTTTGAGGGATTGATCCATAGCTTCTAAGATCAAAGCTACCCCTACACCCAGCAAAATTCCCAAAAATCCACCCAGCGCTAGGTGAAAGGCAATTTTGGAAGGAACAGCATTTTTAGGAAGTAAAGCCGCAGATATTACTCTGGCATTACCGACATTCTGATTTACTACTACATCGACTTCTTGTGATCGCTTTAGCAGTTCTTCATAAGTAGATGTAGCAACTTGCAACTGTCGCTCTAGCTGTTGTTGTTTTTCTTGCAGTTGGGGTAAAACACTTAATCGTCTTTGGGAAAGTGTGTATGCATTTTGCAAAATTGTAATTCGGTTAGCTAATGCTGAACGTTCTACATCCGACTGTACCAGCTGGGCCAGTAGGGTCTGCTTGAGTTCTCCCATCCCTAAATTCTGGGCTGGTACAGATTTTTCTCTATCTGCATTCTCAAAAATTCGCCTTTCTAGCTGCTTTTTGAGGGCTGCTTCTTTTGCTAACAAATTAGCGATCGTAGGATGTTTGTCTGTATAGCGAGTCTTTTCTACTGCTAACTGGTTTTGCACCTGTTGGTATTGTGTTAATACTTCCTGCACAGCTTTTGATTGACTTAAATTCCCCATATCCACAGCTTGCTGCGAATTCAATCTCAATTGACGTTGCAAAAGTTGTGAGCGAGTCTCAGCATCCGTTAAATTTGCCTGGGCTTGGGTAATCTGGTCTGATAAGTTTGCGAGTTTGTCCACTCCTTTTGTTGCTTCTTGATCTAAAGCAATTACCCGATTTCCTTCTTTAAATCGACGCAAAGCTGCTTCCGATCTGACTACCCTTGCTTCAAGTTCAGGCAATTGCTTGCGTAAAAACTTCTTTGCCACTGTCGCTTGGGCTTGGTTAATGTGAATATTGTTCTCTAGGTAATATCTCATCAGCGAATTCACAACATCTGCGGCTTCTTTTGGATTGCTGCTGCTATACGAAATCGCCAAAATATCTGTACCCCGGACACTTTTAATTTTGACTTTTTCGAGAAACTCATTTATTTCCAAGGGTGTTCCTTGCTTATCTACCAACCTAAGACTAGCAATAGTTTTCTTAACTATTGGATTAGAACGAATGACCTCTGCTTCTGTATCCAACGGACTGTTGATTTCAGTTACACTTCTCAACTCCCCAACTTGTGCCGAGGGACTTGTCAGTGAAGAAACGCGGTCAGTTTTACTGAAAAGCAACTTACCTTCTGCTTCATAAATTGGTTTTTGCTTGATAGCACTCAAAGCTGACAGTCCAAAAATAGAGGCAGTCACCGCAGCTATAATTAGCCAACGCCTTTTCAGAAGTAGGGAGTATTGCTGCAAATCTAAGGAGTTTTGGTCTTCTTGGTTAGAGGGCATGGAGTATGTTACGAATACCTGAAATTGTTTTTACTAATTTTGCTTCACAATTTTGGTAGTCCAAGATAGTCATTTGGACATAATTAGGATTAATTACTAATTATCTGTATAAAAAATCATAATACAAGTGCCCGTATTCTCTAAAGTGTTTGCTTTTTATTATATTTCTTTAGATTTATCCCAGAAATATTATCTGAATGTCAAGGTGTTTTTAATTTTTTTTCTAGAATTTTAGATTAGATTGAAAAGCATTTATTTCAACTCATTAAGCAGAAAAACGTAAATATTTGTAGTTGAGTTCGGGCAGGAGTAGAAGGCAAAATATAGGAAGGAAGAAGCTTTTAGCCTCGTTTATTTTTGTTAACATGATTATGTTTTTTTTCACCCACTTACTTTTTTTATATTGATTTAATAACAGCATTTCAACAGCTTGTATAATATTTTTACTTATTTTGTTACTCTGTGAACACCTACTTTAGCAGCAAATATACGCTAATCAAAAAATTAAATATAAAGTTCAGATTGACTACACTCATGGCATAATGCAAATGTCAAAAGAAGAACCTTGAAGTCGTAGTGTAGTTCGTACAGCCAATGCAAGTTAGGATGTATATCCTACAGATATGCTATACCGACACACAAATAGTTCCCTTCCTAGCTTGTAATACCTAATCTCCAATTTCTTTGAAAAACAGAGTATACAAAATTTTTTATTTTTGTATGTTTTGGCACAATACGGCTAGTCTTTAATATTCCCTTCTTTGAATCTGTTGCTGGTTTTAACAAAGAAATCGAGTTCAGGATACTGAAGAATAAGAAAAACCAATGACTTCCACAAGTTATGTTAGTTTACCTACCAATACTAGGCTGCCAAATATAGTCCGTAGCCTACCGATATTGCTTTTGTTAGGGGATATTTTTGGATTGCTAATTTGTTTAGCGATCGCACAATGGTTGCGTTTAGATGAACCATTACATTGGCTAAATCCGTTACCTTATACATTTGTCTGCATGATACTTGCAGCATTTTATTTAGCAGATGCTTACCATCCAGATCGACAAATTTCAGGTTTAAGAGCGCCTGCTCGAATTATTATTTGTAGCATTGCGATCGCATTCTTTATTTCTGCCCTAATTTACTTATCAGGTATTGCCCAACAGAATCCGGTAACGTGGCGGAGTGTCTTTTTACCTAGCTTGGGAATCTTTACTATCTGGGCAATAATATTGCGCGTAATGGCGGTGAGATGGGTGCGATCGCACGCTCTAAAAAGTCGTTGGTTAATACTAGGATTGGGGGATAATGCTATCAAATTTACACAAAAATTGTTAGAACTTAATCCTTTAGGGAAGTTGACTGTTCTAGCAGAGGAAAACCAAAAAGCTATAGACTTACCAAAAAGAAATCTGAGTTATCAGGGAAGCCTGAGCGATTTGTCGCAATGGAGTCAAGAATCCTGGTCTGGGGTAATAGTTACAGCCCAGATAAACTTGTCTAAGTCTCAAGCACAACAGTTGATGCAGATGCGATTGCGAGGCATTCCGGTTTACACATTGCCGGATGTTTACGAAACATTTTGGTATAAACTACCTTCGTCGCTGTTACAAGATAAATGGTTGGCCTTTAGCGATGGTTTTAACCTAATGCCTGGTTACTTCAGTATGAAACTGAAGCGAGTTATCGATATCATATTGATACTATTTTTACTAGTATTAGTTGCACCACTTCTGTTGTTGGTTGCATTACTAATTAGACTAGATAGCCCTGGCCCAATATTGTACAGTCAGCAGCGAAGTGGGTTACATGGTAAACCATTTAGAGTTTATAAATTTCGCTCCATGTATCAGGATGCAGAAAAATTGGGGGCGCAGTGGGCTAGTCAACGCGATCCACGAATCACCAGAGTCGGATACTGGCTGCGTTTGTTGCGTATTGATGAATTACCTCAAATATGGAACGTCTTACGAGGTGAAATGAGTCTGATTGGGCCTCGTCCAGAACGACCAGAATTTGATGTCAAACTCAAAGAAGCGATTCCTTACTATGAAGTTCGCTATTTGGTCAAACCTGGAATTACAGGCTGGGCACAGGTTATGTATCCCTATGGAGCATCTATAGAGGATGCTTACGAAAAGCTGTCATACGATCTGTACTACATCAAAAATTATTCCATTTGGTTGGATTTAGCGATCGCCTTCAAAACCATCCGAGTTGTTTTGTTAGGTAAAGGTAGATAAGGAAAAAGAAATGAAAAAGAAAATATTGGTAACTGGCGGTGCTGGTTACATTGGCTCCCATGTAGTTCGCCAACTAGGGGAAGCTGGTTATGATGTCGTAGTTTACGACAACTGCTCTACAAGTTCACCAGCATCAGTACTACACGGGAAACTAATTATTGGCGATTTAGTAGACAGTGGACATCTTTATCAAGTTTTTGCCCAGCATAAATTCAGCGCAGTCTTACACTTTGCCGCTAGTCTGATTGTTCCAGAATCAGTAGCTCATCCCCTCGACTACTACGCCAACAATACCCGCAACACCTTAAATTTGCTGCGCTGCTGTAGCGTTATGGGTGTTAACAAGTTCATTTTTTCCAGCACAGCCGCAGTCTATGGAGAAGTAGAACAAAATCCTGTTACTGAGTCGAATCCTACACAGCCCATTAATCCTTACGGACGTTCAAAGTTGATGAGTGAGTGGCTGATCCAGGATTATGCAGCAGTATCTGCGCTAGACTACGTAATTTTACGTTACTTTAATGTAGCAGGTTCTGAACCAAGTGGACTATTGGGGCAAATGTCACCGAATGCCACACACTTGATTCGAGCTGCTTGTGATGCAGCACTCAAGCGCAGGCCAGAAGTCCGAATTTTTGGTACTGATTTTCCTACGCCCGACGGAACCGCAATTCGAGACTATATCCATGTTGAAGATTTGGCGACTGCTCACTTAGATGCTTTGGATTACTTAGAAAAAGGAGGTGAAAGCCAAATTTTCAACTGCGGTTATGGGCAAGGATACAGCGTGCGACAAGTTATTGAAAGAGTCAAGGCTATTTCTGGTGTAGATTTTCCCGTTATTGCCGCACCACGTCGTCCAGGCGATCCTGCCTGTGTTGCAGCTTGTGCTGATAAAATCCATAGGGTTTTGGGTTGGCAACCAAAACACAATGATTTAGACGAGATTATCAACACAACCATTGCTTGGGAAAAACACAAGAGTAGCTTGGCAAGGCAAAGGTATTTAAATATGGCATATGCATAATTAAAACTTGGCACCTAATTAACCTTGTTTTTGGAATTTAGATAACGTGAATTCGACGGCTCATTTAGTGTCCCTATAATTGACTCAATCAAAAAAATTTTTAGAGGTTTGACTACACAAAACCGTCCCTCTTGGAATCGGATAAGCACAGACTTGAACTTTAGTTTAAGGCAGAGAGAGGTTCGTCGAACTTACGTTGGCATAGGCATTATCTTTAAATAAAGGCACGCAATTACTAATGTTAAAAACGGCGGATAGTTCAACATCTAACTCAAAACCTTTTTCAATCAACTCTTTACCAGAACTGCATTTTTTCAAGTATCCCAATAAATCTTGCCGGAAAGCTTGAAATGTTGCCGCAGCAACTTCCGCCTCTGGTGATAGACTGCCATTTAAATAACTGAGAATTGCCCCAGCACCAATTAAATCTTCAAATGCAGGGCGGAGGCTACCATCTTCTTTCCACCTCTCACCAGCAGGAATCACAGCGATTTTATCGCCATACTTTTGAGCAAACTGCGCCACAGCTTGGCAATTTCGCAAACAGCCAGCCAAAGTTGGCGTAGTTCCAGTATGTAAAGTCAGGAAAGAACCGTTAGGTGATGGTAAAACTAATTTGGTTCCAGCAGAAATCTGAATCACCGATTTTGGCGAGAGAGAATATCCGGTTGTAGTCCAACGTTGTCTCTGACTTGCCAACTCTGCTTGCACTGATTTGGCATAATCTATGGCTGATTCATCTTTATATGCGTAGGGAAAAATTATCGCGCCGTTGTTAGTGGCAATTTCTACGCAAGTAGAAAAAGAGAGAACATCAACTATCACAACTACATCACTGATAGGAGCTAGTTCAGCAACTCCTTGCGGCCCCCATTCACAGCGTAAATTAAACTCTGATTGGTTGTAAATCATTGGTGCGATCGCAAAAGACAATATGATAAAAATCAAACCATAGATAAGTAAACCAGTGTAAATTCTTAAAGGTTTGTAGTCATCTACGAAACGCTACGCTAACACGTACAAACTTTCAAGTTAGCAGTAAGTAGGTCAGCAGTTATAATCAATATAAAACTTCAAGGTTCAAAATATTATGAATTTAACTGTAAAAACTTATCCTAACAATACTGTACCCAAGTTAAATTATGATGTGCTGATTGAAAATCAACCAGATGGCGGAGTTAGTGCGACAGTGCTAGGCTTACCAGATTTTAAAGGCTCTGGTGTAACTAAAGAAGAAGCACTAGAAAAACTAATTCAACTTTTACAAGAGCGAAAACCAGAAATAGTGACTTTGGAAATTGAACCTCCCCAAACCGAACATCCTTGGATGAAATTTGCGGGTATGTTCAAGGATGATCCTCAATTTGACGAGGTGCTAGCATATATAGAAGCTGATCGTCGTGAACTTGACGCACAAATGGAGGAATATTATCGGCAACTTGATGCGGAGAATGAAACTAAGTGACTTTATGGATACTTGATACGGATCACGTCTCACTTTTTCAACAGATGCATCCAGTTATTACACAGCGTATTAATGCAGTAAATTCTGAAGACATTGCCATAACGATAATTACAGTTGAAGAACAACTGCGTGGAAGGTTTAATGTAATCAGAAAGGCTTCTTCATCTGATGCATTGCTATTAGCTTACGCCAAGTTACAGGCTACTTTAGAATTTTTCAAAAATGTGCGATCGCTAGCATTTGAAAAGTATGCTATTAATTGTTACGAAGACTTGATTCGCCAAAGAATCCGCATTGGCACACAAGATTTGCGAATTGCTGCAATTACGTTGTCGGTGAATGGCATTTTAGTAACTCGCAACCGTAAGGATTTTGAGAAAGTTCCTAATTTGCGTTTAAAAGATTGGACTATATCTTAATTTCTCTCAAGGCTAAACTGACCTATTTGTTTATAGGTAAAAATTTCAGAGTTATATTATTAACTTCCCAGTACTCTTTGGCTGAATTTAAAATATCCAATGCTATTTGGTACTGTGTCGGTTCAGCTTGAGCAAATATATCAACTTGATATCAAAGACAAAAAATTTGGATACAAAGAGATGGTACAGAAATCGGTATCGCTAATGAATTAATTGCTGCTGGTGTACCGAAAGAAGATATTGTATTAGGATTTCATGCTCCTTATAAACGCCAATTTACTGACTTTGCTATTGGATAAGTAGCAGGAAATAAGCAATAGTAATCTTTGCTCTAACCAGCCACTATCCGCTAAACTCAGAAATACTGCGTTATTCCTCATCATGTCCGATTCTCAAACTGTTAGTGCTGCTGTTGCCAAACTCTACAATACCTACCCCTTTCCGCCAGAAGCCCTGTTAGATGAACCACCTCCAGGGTACAACTGGCGCTGGAATTGGCTAGCCGCTCATAACTTCTGCACAGGTCAAAAACCCCAAAGACAAGATATTCGGATTTTAGATGCAGGTTGCGGTACTGGTGTAGGTACAGAGTACCTAGTTCACCTCAATCCTCAAGCTTCTGTTGTGGGAATTGACCTCAGTACTGGTGCTTTAGCTGTAGCAAAAGAACGTTGTCAGCGTTCAGGGGCTAACCGGGTTGAATTTCATCACCTCAGTTTGTTTGATGTGGAACAGTTACCGGGTGAGTTTGATTTAATTAACTGTGTTGGCGTTTTGCATCATACCCCCGATCCCATTCGCGGGATTCAAGCTTTGGCGAAGAAGTTAGCCCCAGGCGGCTTAATGCACATTTTTGTGTACGGAGAGTTGGGACGTTGGGAAATTCAACTCATGCAAAAAGCGATCGCACTTATTCAAGGTGACAAAAAAGGCGACTACCGCGATGGTGTCCAAGTCGGGCGACAAATATTCGCTTCTTTACCAGAAAATAACCGAATTGTCAAATACGATAAACAACGTTGGTCGCTAGAAAACAACAAGGATGAATACTTTGCTGATATGTACGTTCATCCTCAAGAAATTGACTACAACATTGAGACGCTGTTTGAATTAATTGATGCTTCGGGATTGGAATTTATTGGTTTCTCGAATCCGAGCTTTTGGGATTTGGAGAGACTTTTAGGCAAAGCACCAGAGTTAGTGGAACGGGCAAAAGAATTGAGCGATCGCCAGCTTTATCGCCTGATAGAATTATTAGACCCAGAAGTAACTCATTACGAGTTTTTCCTCGGTCGTCCTCCCTTAATTAAAGCCGACTGGTCAGAAGATAACGCTCTACTAGCAGCGATTCCCGAACTGAATCCTTGTCTTGAGGGATTTCCCAGTCAATGTTTCTTTAATTACGATTACCAAATTGTTAATTTATCTGTAGCAGAGTTTGAGTTTATGCAAAGATGTGATGCTAATGCCACAGTTGCAGAGATATTGACAAATGTAGAACTGGGATTGGATGAGGTAAGAAGCCTTTTGCAACAGCAGTTGATTTTATTGACACCTGCTTAGGGAATTCAAGTAAAAAATATCCAATTATTAATTGTGGGATGGGCCTTTCGGTTATCCCACAATTAGATATTTACCCTACAACAGCCGAACTTGCTACTTTCTCCTGTCTTTGGGAAGGCGGACGCATTCCCAAACCAAGTAAATTCAGCATTTCTCGGTCAGTATCGTAATCTGGACAGGGAGTTGTCACCGTCAACATCTTGTTGTCGTCGCTAGAAAAGATAGAATTGGCTCCTGCCATAAAGCAGAAAGCTTGCTCAACTTGAGAAAGTCTCGCCCTGCCGGCGCTAAGACGCACATCGGAAGCTGGCATTAAAATTCTGGCTGTGGCAATCATCCGCACAATATCCCAAATGGGGACATCAGGCTGATTTTCTAAAGGTGTTCCCGGTACTTGTGAAAGAATATTAATTGGCACAGACTCTGGATGGGGATGTAAGTTTGCCAGAGTTTGTAACATCCCAATCCGGTCATCGACTGTTTCGCCTAAACCCAGGATACCGCCAGAACAGACAGTAACATTTGTCTGACGGACATTCTCAATTGTGTTCAAGCGATCGCTATATGTCCTTGTGGTAATAATTGTGCTGTAATATTCCTGTGAAGTATCTAAGTTATGGTTGTAGGCATAAAGTCCCGCTTCTTCCAATTTCCTGGCCTGATTTGCGGTCAACATCCCCAGAGTGCAGCACACTTCTAAACCCATTGCAGTCACATCCTTGACCATTTCCAGGACTTCCTCAAATTGTGAGTTATCCCGGACTTCGCGCCAAGCTGCACCCATGCAGATGCGACTAACACCAGTTTCTTTAGCTTTCTGGGCGATGTTAACTACCGTTTCCTTTTCTAGAAGTGCTTGCGCCTTTACCTCTGTTTTATAGCGGGAAGATTGGGCGCAGTAGCTACAATCTTCTGGACAACCTCCCGTTTTGATAGATATGAGCTTACAAACTTGTATTTTTGTTGGGTCATGATATTGGCGATGCACGCTAGCAGCTTGATAAATAAGCTCTAGCAATGGCGTGTTGTATATCGCCCGAATCTCTAATTCCTGCCAATCGTAGCGTATTCCCACCACATCACTATCCTTCTTGTAGACTGGGTTAAATCTTGAGCTGTCTTTTGCTTAAATCTGCTGCGGTACAGCCTTTGGGCAAAGCTATTTTATCGAAGTTGTACCCTGGAATGTGCTTTATCACCCATTGGCTCTCAATCCTTCCGCTCTAGATATTAGACATCAGCTTATCAAGATTTTGGTTGAATGGCAGATTAAGAGCAAAAATACTCACCCTATCTTTTGTAAAGGGCATTGGGCATAGATATATCTTTTGTCATGCTGGTCAAGAGTTCAAAGTCTATATAAAATCAGTTAATTGACCCCTGACTCTTGACAAACTTTATGAAAAAATTATAAAACTTGCGTCAGTGCTGATAATAAGACTGCTAATCTAACTGCTGCTAAACCGCAGACTATGAGAGAATTTATAACATTTAGAGAATATTCTGAGAAGAGATCCCGCCGATTAAGTAATTTATGATATCAGAACTGCCAATAATTGCAAGCGATCGCCTATTATTACGAGCAGCGATCCATGAAGATATACCTCAAATTCTCAAATACTTCATTGATAACAAAACTTATCTCACTCCATTCTATCCTCTTTGGGCTGATGGCTTTTTCACTGAAGAATATTGGCAATATCAGATAGAGAATAGTTTTCTGGAATTTATCAATGGTCAATCGTTAAAACTATTTGTTTTTACCAAAAAAAATCCTACCGTAGTTATTGGAACGGTCAATTTTAGTAATTTTGTCCGAGGAGTAGCTCATTTTTGCTATGTGGGATATAGCCTTGCTGAAAATAAACAAGGTAAAGGCTATATGACAGAGGGTTTAAAATCTGCAACTCAATATCTATTTCAAGAGCTAAATTTTCACCGAGTTATGGCTAACTATATGCCTCACAATCGGCGTAGTGGTAATGTCCTCAAAAGACTCGGTTTTGTCGTTGAAGGATACGCTAGAGACTATTTGTTAATTAATGGGCAATGGGAAGATCATATTTTGACAAGTCTTACAAATCCTCATTGGAAAGAACCTACAATTTAAAAAATTGAGAATTATTGTCAATATCATTTATTGCAACTATCTATTGAAAGGCTTTTAAATCAGTTTATTTATAATTCCTAATTAGCAACTTTGTTTAGTCAATATATCCAAATAAGTCATTTTTAAATTGCACTCAAGTACTCATTTGTCACTTAAAAGAGGATAAACATAAAAAACCCTGGATAGATGCCAATCGGTTAAAATCAATTAACTTACTTCTAAAATTGATTTGACTTTTTTGACAAATACATCAAGTTGAACTGGCTTGAAAAGAAATCCAGCTACTTCATTGTTGAGAAAATCTTCTTCATTATTGGCTGATACAATCAAAATCGGGAGAGTATTTAGTTTTAAATTTTGCCGAACATAATTAATTAGATCCCAACCACTCATATCTGGCATCATTAAATTTGTAATTAGTAAATGAGGTTTTTTTATCTGAATTTTGTCAATTGCATCCAAACCTCTATTTGCAGTTGACACCTCATAACCTTCTGATTCTAAGACGAGTTTCATCATTTGAACCATTTGTTCAATATCATCACAAACTAAAATATGTTTAGTATAATTCTCTTGATTTATCTTGCTCATTATTTACTTTAAGTTAGAAAAAAGCCTGTAATTTACGAACTTATATCAATTTACATTGAAGCTGCATAGAAAAGAGCTTCAAGAATAAAGTCA